>NZ_LUAZ01000011.1:0-92145 GCF_001647255.1 Cellulosimicrobium sp. I38E | reverse complement strand
CCTCCCGGGTCGAGCACGACCCCCGCCGACCCCGCGCCGTCGGGCACGGGCGACGCCCCCGGGTCGGGAGCCCCCGCCTCACCGGGCGACGGCGGCCCGACGGCGGAGCGCCCCTTCGGCCGTCCCGTCCCCACCGAGGGGTGGGGCTGGTTCGCGCGCGTGCCGCTGCGCGCCCGCCTCGTCGCCATCACGGTGCTCCTGCTCGCCGCGGGGCTCGGTCTGGCGTCGGCGGTGACGACGACGGTCGTGTCGAGTTATCTCGTGCGGCAGGTCGACGTACAGCTCGAGCGGTCCGCGGCGGCGGTCGCGAACATCACGCTGAACGACCGGGTGGGCAGCGGCTCACAGCTGCCCAGCGACTACTACGTGCTCGTCCGGCCGAAGGGCGGCGAGGAGATCCCGCTCCGGTGGCCGCAGACGGTGCACCTCTACGGCGTCCCGGACATCCCCGCGATGTCCGACCCCGAGGTCGAGGCGAGCCAGAACGAGCCGTTCACCGTGGACTCCGTGGGCGGGACCGATCCTGCCGAGTGGCGCGTCACGACGTTCTTCTTCTACGACAAGTTCAGCGGCGAGCTCGGCGGCACCGCGTTCGTCGCCCTCCCGCTCACCGGCATCCACGAGACGGTCAAGGTGCTGGGTCGCGCGCTCGCGCTCTCGGCGCTGGGGATCGCGCTCGTCGGCGGCGCCGTGGCCTACCTCGCGGTGCACCGCGCGCTGCGCCCGCTGCGCGAGATCGAGGAGACGGCGGCGGACATCGCGGCAGGTGACCTGTCGCGGCGCGTGCGTCCCGCCCCGCCGACGACGGAGGTGGGCTCGCTGGCCGCGTCGCTCAACGCGATGCTCTCGCAGATCGAGGAGGCCTTCGCGGTCCAGGAGGCGTCGGAGGAACGGATGCGGCGGTTCGTGTCCGACGCGAGCCACGAGCTGCGCACCCCGCTCGCGACGATCCGCGGCTACGGCGAGCTGTACCGGATGGGTGCGCTCGACACGCCCGACAAGGTCGACGACACGATGGGGCGCATCGAGGACTCGGCGACCCGCATGGGGACGCTCGTCAACGACCTGCTGGCGCTCGCCCGCCTCGACGAGGGCCGGCCGCTGCGGCACGAGCCCGTGGACCTCGTCTCGCTCGCGCGCGACTCCGCGCAGGACCTGCACGCGCTCGACCCGACCCGGGACGTCCGGCTGGTAGGCCTGGGCACCGGTGCGAAGGCGCCCGCGGCGCTGCGCGTCGTCGGCGACGAGGACCGGCTGCGGCAGGTGCTCGCGAACCTCGTCGGCAACGTCGCGCGCCACACGCCCGCGGGGACGCCGGTCGAGATCGCGCTGGGCGCCGTGCGTCCCGCGACGCCCACCGACGACGCGCAGGCCGGCTCCCCCGGCACGGTCGCCGTGCTCGAGGTGCGCGACCACGGACCGGGCGTCCCGAGCGACCAGCGCGGCCGGGTGTTCGAGCGGTTCTACCGCGCGGACTCCTCGCGCAACCGGGCGTCGGGCGGCTCGGGCCTCGGCCTGGCGATCGTCGCCGCGATCGCCGGCGCGCACCGGGGTCGGGTGTCGGTGCACGAGACGACGGGTGGCGGCCTCACCGTCCGCGTGGACCTCCCGCTCGCCTCCTGACGGGCGCGCACCCCGCCCCACCTGCGGGTCTGCCGCGGCGCGCCTGACGCGCCGCGCGGAGGCGGCTTCCAGGTTCCCGAGGCACCTCCGAGTGCGGCTACGATGGCGGGTCGTCCCGCGAGACCTAGGCTGGTGGAGAGGCCGCGCGGCGACGCGGGGGCCTCCGCACCAGGCACCACGCCTGGTGACGACCACCTCCGTCATCTCCTCGTGTCCGTCGAAGTGTCCGTCGAAGAAGGCGAAAGTTCATGGGCGTCAACAGCGCCGACGCACCGCAGTGGTTCCTCTCCTCGTTCGTCCGCAGCGCCCGTGGCGCCGGGGCGACCGCCCCGGACGACGAGGTCCGCGCCGTCGGGCAGGGGCTGCTCGACCGCTGGGACCAGCCGGACCGCCACTTCCACAACCTGCGCCACCTCGCCGACGTGCTCGGGCGGGTCGACGAGCTCTCCCAGGAGACGCACGACCCCGACCTGGTACGCCTCGCCGCCTGGTACCACGGCGCGATCTTCGACGCGAAGAGCCGTGCGACGTACGCGAACAAGGGCGGCGAGGACGAGTCGGCGAGCGCCGCGCTCGCGAGCGCCGAGCTCACGAGCCTGGGGGTCCCCGAGCAGGCGGTCCGTCGCGTCGCGTACCTCGTGAACGCGCTCGTGCGGCACGCGCCGGACGCGTCGGACTTCGACTGCGCGGTGCTGTGCGACGCCGACCTCGCGATGCTCGCCGCGGAGCCGCAGCGTTACAAGGAGTACCTCAAGGACGTGCGCGACGAGTACGCGCACATCCCGAAGCCCGACTACGTGCGGGCCCGCATCGCGATCCTCACCAAGCTGCTCGACCGCCGGTCGCTCTTCTCGAGCCCGCTCGGCGCCGCGTGGGAGGAGCCCGCGCGGCAGAACCTCGACGCGGAGCTCCAGCGGCTGCGCAAGGAGCAGCTCAAGCTGGCAGAAGCGTCGGCGCCGTCCACAGGCCCCGCTTCCTGATCCGTCGTCCACAGGGACGTCGCCGCGCCCGCGGCTCCCGGCGTCCCGTGGCTAGCGTCGTCGTCGCACCGGCGCCCGCCGCGTGCGGGACGGCCCGCGGGCCGACGAGACGACGGAGGACGACATGAGCCGATACGAGGTCGACAGCGCACGGGTCGCCCAGGCGAGTGCGGCGGTGAACGGCTCGGTCACGGCGATCCGGGCGGAGGTCGGGGCCATGATGCGCCATCTCACCGACCTTCAGGCGTCGTGGCGCGGTGGCGCGGCGACGTCCTTCACGGGCGTGATGGCGCAGTGGCAGACCACGCAGAACCAGGTCGAGCTCGCGCTCGACGACATCACGGCGGCGCTCGGTGCGGCCGCCCAGACCTACGCCGACGCCGAGTCCCAGGCCGCGCGGCTGTTCACCACGCGGTAGGCACCCGGGCGCGTCGGCGCTGGGCGCGTCATGCGTCGAGGTGCACGACGGCGAGCCGGTCGCCGGCACGCACGTGGTCG
Organism: Cellulosimicrobium sp. I38E; assembly: GCF_001647255.1. Classification (NCBI taxonomy): domain Bacteria; kingdom Bacillati; phylum Actinomycetota; class Actinomycetes; order Micrococcales; family Promicromonosporaceae; genus Cellulosimicrobium; species Cellulosimicrobium sp. I38E. The sequence goes on along the minus strand of NZ_LUAZ01000011.1, from coordinate 89,044 downwards.
CCCGGCCGCACGTGGACGTCGACGACGACGCCGTCGGACGGTGCCAGGACCGGCAGCTCGAGCTTCATCGCCTCGAGCACGACCACGGGGGTTCCCTCCGCGACGCGCCGCCCCGGCAGCGCCTCCACGCGCCACACCACCCCACCCAGCGGCGCGCGCAGCACGACGCGGGCCGGGTCGTCGAGGCCGGCGGAGGCGAGCTCGGTGTCGCGTGCACCGGCCGGCGCCGGGCCGGGTCCGCCGCGCGCGGTCGCGCGGGCGGCGGACCCGACGAGCTCGCCCGCCTGTGCCCAGGCCGCGGCCTCGCGTGCGAACGCCGCGCGGCGCGCCGCCCCGACCGTGGCGATGTCGTCGGCCTCGCGCGCGAGGAGCGCGGCGTGCTCCCGGCCGAAGAAGACGCCGTCCTCGACCGGGACCTCCAGGACTCCCGCACGGGCCGCCGCGCGACGCTCGCCGAGCTCGTCCGCGTCGACCGGCTCCCACACGATCCGGTCGAAGTGTCGGAACAGCCATGGGACGCCCGGGCGGAACGGCGGGTGCTGCGCATGGGCCGACCAGACGGGGACGGTCCGGCCCACGAGCTGGTAGCCCCCGGGGCTCGCCATCCCGTACACGCACAGGAACGCGCCCCCGAGGCCGACGGCGTCGGACGGGGTCCAGGTGCGCGCCGGGGTGTACTTGGTGGTGAGCAGGCGGTGTCGCGGGTCGACCGGCACGGCGAGCGGCGCGCCCAGGTACACGTCCCCGAGCCCGAGCACGAGGTACTCGGCGTCGAGGACGGTCCGTCGCACGTCCTCGACGCTCGCCAGTCCGTTGGCCCGCCGGACGAAGTCGACGTTGGACGGCAGCCACGGCGCGTCCGACCGGACCCCGGCCGCGTACCGCTCGACGGCGTCCCGGATCGCGGGGTCGTCCCAGCTCAGCGGCAGCCGGAGCACGCGGCTCGGCACCTCGATCTCGTCGCTCGGCGGCAGGTCCTCCTCCAGCTCGCGCAGCAGCCCGACGAGCCGTGGCACGGGCAGGGTCTCGGGATCGACGTGCAGGTGGAGCGTGCGGACGCCCGGTGTCACGTCGAGCACGCCCCGCGGGGCCGCGGCCTCGAGACCGCTCGCCAGGGCGTGGACGCGCAGACGGTCGTGCAGGTCGAGCCCCGCTCCGCCGTCGTACTCGACGAGGAGCGCGTCGTCGGCGCCGCGGAGGTAGCGGACCGCAGGTCGCCGGTCGGCGCGCGGCGTCAGTTCGCCCGAGGGTCGGACGTCGTCGCCGACGAAGGCCCCGACGTCCCGGCCCCGGACGGCACGCACCGCCGTCGGGACGCGCGCCGCCGCCCGGGCTGTGTCGTCGCGACGCAGCCTCTCGGCGCCGTCGTCGTGGACGGTCACGAACCGCACGACGTCGCCCGGCCGCATCTGCCCGAGCTTCCACCGGGAGCCGGCGACGACGGTGAGCGCGCACACGAATCCGCCGAGGCTCGGCCCGTCCGGGCCGAGCAGGATCGGCGTGTCCCCGCTGATGTTCAGCGCACCCACCGAGTACGGGTTGTCGAGCACGTTGGACGGGTGCAGCCCCGCGTCGCCGCCGTCGGGCCGCACCCACGTGAGCGGCGGCCCGGCGAGCCGCACGCCCGTCCGGTCCGCGTGCGGGAGCACCCGCCACCAGGACGTCCGCAGCCGACCGAGCGCGGCGGCGGTGAGCGCCGCGGACTGCGGTCCCGTCGTCACCGCGAGCTCCCACGAGTGCCCCATCCGGGGGCGGGCGTCGGGCGGCACCGAGCCCGTCGCACCGAGCCCGGGAGACACCGGCGCGCCCGGCCGACCGGCTGTCCCGGGACCGGTGGTCCGAGGATGCAGCGCGTCGCCCGCGACGAGCGCGCGCCCGGCCGGGCCGCCGACGGCGCCGAGGACGAAGGTCCCCGCCGACCCGAGATACTCCGGGGCGTCCAGGCCGCCCGCGACGAGCACGTACGTCCGCAGCCCGACGGCGTGCGGCGCGCCCACGGCGAGCACGCCGCCCGCGGGGACGACGACGGGCTCCCACTGCCGTACGGGCTCGCCGTCGACCGTCACGGGCGCCGGCGCGCCCGTGACGCACACCGTCGCCTCGTGCGAGAACCGCAGGGTCGGGCCGGTGAGGGTGCACTCGAGCCCCGCCGCGCCCTCGGGGTTGCCGAGCGCGCGGTTGCCGGTGCGGAACGACAGGTCGTCCATCGGGCCCGAGGGCGGGATGCCCACACCCCAGTAGCCGGTGCGTCCCGGCCAGTCCTGCACCGTGGTCAGCACGCCGGGGTCGAGCACGTCGACCCAGGGCTCCGGGTCGTGCACGGTCGCGAGCGTGGTGGTGGTCGCCGACCCCTCGGCGACGGCGGGGTCGGCGAGCGCCGCGCGCAGCAGCGAGACGTTCGTGGGGACGCCGTCCACGCGCACGTCCCCGAGCGCCGCGCGCAGCCCCGCGACCGCGCGCGCGTGCGACGCCGCGTGCACGACGACCTTCGCGAGCAGCGGGTCTGCGGCGGGACCGAGCTCGTCGCCCGCGCTCGCGCCGGTCTCGACGCGGACGTCCGACCCCGCGCCCGAACGCGGAAGGTCGAGCCGGGCGAGCGTGCCTGCGGCGGGTCGCCCGTGGCGCACGTCCTCGGCATAGACGCGCGCCTGCGCCGCCACCCCCCGGACCGCGGGGCCCGACGGCGGCACGTCGTCGAGCACGGTCGTGTCGCCGAGGGCGAGACGCAGCATCCAGGCCACCAGGTCGACGCCGGTGACCTCCTCGGTCACGGTGTGCTCGACCTGGATCCGCGGGTTCACCTCGAGGAACGTCACCTCGCCGGTGCCGACGTCGAGCAGCGCCTCCAGCGTCGCGGCCGAGCGGAGCCCGACCCGCGCCGCGAGGCGACGGGCGCCGTCGTGCAGGGTCGCGCGCACGCTAGGATCGAGGCCGGGCGCGGGCGCGACCTCGACGACCTTCTGGTGGCGGCGCTGGAGCGAGCAGTCGCGGTCGCCGAGCGAGACGACCCGGCCCGCCCCGTCACCGAAGAGCTGCACCTCGAGGTGGCGTGCCCGGTCGACGTGGCGCTCGACGAACAACCGCCCGGACGATCCCGGCCGCGACGACTCCCGCCGCCACGCCCCCGCGAGCGCCGCCGCGTCGCGGCACACGTGCACGCCGGTCCCGCCCCCGCCACCGGCGTCCTTGAGCACGAGCGGGAAGCCGATCTCGTCCGCCCACCCGAGCGCGTCCTCGAGGCCGCCCAGCACGGGCGACCCCGGCAGCACCCGCAGGCCGCACTCCTGCGCGAGCGCGCGGGCGCGGGCCTTGTCGCCGAGGGCGCGGAGCTGCTCCGGGGTCGGGCCCGCGAACGCGACCCCGGCCGCCTCGACCGCCGCGGCGAACTCCGCGTCCTCCGCGCGGAAGCCGTAGCCCGGGTGCAGCACGTCCGCCCCCGAGGCGAGCGCCGCATCGAGGAGCCGGCGACCGTCGTCGTACGAGTCGGCGACCGGTGCCGGACCGATCCGCACCGCCTCGTCCGCGAGCCGGACGTGCCGCGCCCCACGGTCCGCGTCGGAGTGCACGGCGACCGTGCGCAGACCGAGCTGCCGCGCGCTGCGCAGCACACGACAGGCGATCTCGCCGCGGTTCGCGACGAGCAGCGTGGCGGCCATCGCCCTCCCCGGGCCGGTACGGGCGCGAGGCCGCGCCTCGCCGTCGGACAGAACGGCCCCAGCCTAGAGCCCACCGCGCCGCGCCGAGCCCTCCCACCTCGGCTCCCCGGTCCGCGTGATGGCGTCCGCGGCGCGGATGGCCTGCCCGGCCGGACTTGCGGATGCTGGCTCGGCACGAGCACGACCAGGCCGACCCGGCGGGTCGGGCAGGCGACGTGGCCGCGTCCCGCGACCCGGACGCACACAAGCCGCCTGCTGGACGCGACGGCACCGCGTGGTGGGGCGAAAGGCGACTCGGCACCGCGGGCAGTCGCCCAGGCGAGCCACGACCAGGGTGAGACGGAGCAGGGCGGGGTGGGTGGTGGTGCCGCGTCGTGGCGGGCCTGGCGGGAGCCGCGAGGAACGAGCGGCGGATGGTAGACGCGGCACCACCACCCACCCCGACCACCCAGGCCAACCACACGCCGTCGAGCACAAGAACCACGGCTCTACCTCACGCAACCACGGCTCTACCTCGCGAGACCACGGCTCTACCTCGGCGAACCGGCGCCGAGCGTCAGACGGCGAGGGCCATGCGGGAGAGCGCGCGCGCCGCGCGTTCCATGACGACCGCGAGCGACTCGCCGACGTGCAGGTGGAGCGCGGTGCGGGCCTCGGGGAGGCGGTCCGCGAGCGCGAGCTCGAGGATCTCGATGTGCTCGTCGATGGTGATGCGGATGCGCTCGGACTCGACGAAGTCGTACATGCGCACGGCGCGCACCTTCTCGTTGACCTCGACGAGCGCCTCGGTCAGGCGCTCGTTGCCCGCGGCGCGGGACAGCACGGTGTGGAAGCGCTCGTCGAGGAGCACGAAGCTCGGGTCGGGCTCCGGCGGCGCGGCGCGGAGCTCGACCCACCGGCCGAGCTCGTCGCGCAGCGCGTCGGTGTCGTAGTGCAGCTCGGTGTTCTCGATGATGCGCTCGACGCCGCGCAGCTCGAGGGTCACGCGCAGCTCGTACAGGTCGCGCAGCTCGGCGAGGCTGGGCACGACGACGGCGTACCCGAAGTCGGTGCGCTGGATGAGACCGTCGGAGAGGAGCCGGGACAGCGCCTCGCGCACGGGCGTGCGCGACACCTCGAACCGCCGGCTCAGCTTGGGCTCGGTGAGCCGCTCGCGCGGGTCGACCCGGCCGTTGAGGATCTCGGCGCGCAGCCGCGTGTAGACGGCGTCGCGCAACGAGGTCGCGGCGGGTTCCGGCGCGGTCACGATGTCCATGCGGGGTCTCCTGGTCGTCCGGCCCGTGCGTCGTGGTCCTGCCCTGTCATCATCCCGCACCGTGACCCGGCGGCGGTGCCGGGCACGGCCCGAGGGTCGACGCCGCGTCGGCTACACGGCCATCGCCGCACGGACGCGCTCCTCGGCCGCCTCGCCGCCCGACCCCCGGCTCGTCACGCGCCCGGACTGGAGGACGACGTAGTCGCGCGCGGCGCCGAGCGCGAACCCGACGTGCTGCTCGACCAGCAGCACCGAGAGCCCGCCCGCGTCGGTGAGCGCGAGGATCGCGTCCTCGATCTCGGTGACGACGGACGGCTGGATGCCCTCGGTCGGCTCGTCGAGCACGAGCACGCGCGGGCCGGTGATGAGGGCGCGCGCGATGGCGAGCTGCTGGCGCTGGCCGCCGGACAGGAGCCCGGCGCGCCGCCCGAGGAGCCCGCGCAGCGCCGGGAACAGGTCGAGCGCTTCATCGAGGCGCCGCGGCCCCTCGCGCGACGTGTCGGCGACGAGCTGGAGGTTCTCGCGCGCCGTGAGGTCGCCGAACGACTGCTGCCCCTGCGGCACGTACGCGAGCCCGCGCCGCACGCGCTGGTGCGTGGGCAGCCGGGTGACGTCCTCGCCGTCGAGCACGACGCTGCCCGACCGGGCCTTGAGCAGCCCGAGCGCGGTCCGCAGGAGCGTCGTCTTGCCGGCTCCGTTGTGCCCCAGCACGGCGGCGACGCCGCCCGCGGGCACCGTGAGGTCGACGCCGTGCAGCACCATGGTCCGGCCGTAGCCCGCGTGCAGTCCCGTGAGCTCGAGCATCACGCCTCCTTCTCGTCGGTCGTCGTGGCCGACGTGGGCGCCGTGCCCCGTCGCCGGGCACCGCGGGTCGCGCCTGCGCTGCCGAGGTAGACCTCCTGCACGCGCGGGTCGGCCTGGACCTCGGCGTACGTGCCCTCGGCGAGCACCTGGCCCAGGTGCAGCACGGTCACGGAGCTCGCGAAGGCCCGGAGGAACTCCATGTCGTGCTCGACGACGACGACCGTCCGCTGGGCGCCGATGCGCTGGAGCAGCTCGCCGGTCTGCTCGCGCTCGGACTGGCTCATGCCCGCGACGGGCTCGTCGAGCAGCAGCAGCCGGGCGTCCTGGACGAGCAGCATCCCGATCTCGAGCCACTGCTTCTGCCCGTGCGCGAGGATCCCGGCTTGGACGTCGCGCAGGTGCGCGAGCCCGACGGTCTCGAGCGCCTGCTCGACGGTCTCGGGCGTCGACGTGCGACGTCGCAGGAGCGTGAGCGGCCCGCGTCCCGCACCCGCGGCGATGTCGAGGTTCTGGAGCACGCTGAGCTCCTCGAACACGCTCGCCGTCTGGAACGTGCGCCCGACGCCGGCCCGCGCGACGCGGTGCGTCTTCTTGCCGAGCAGGTCGACCCCACCGAACTGCACGGACCCCGACGCCTTGGCGAGCCCCGTGATCGCGTCCACGATCGTCGTCTTGCCCGCGCCGTTGGGCCCGATGAGGAACCGCAGGTCGCCCGCCGTGACGGTGAGGTCGACGCCCTGGACGGCGACGAACCCGTCGAACTCGACCCGCAGCCCGCGCACCTCGAGGTAGTCGTGCCGGAAGCGCGAGTCGTCGACGCCGAGGACGGACTGCGCGGCCTCGAGGTCGAGCCCGTCGCCCGCGACGCCGGTCTCGAGCACGGTCTCTCCGGTGCCCGACGCCGGTCCGGTGGGTTGCGTGGTCATGCGGTCCTCCCGGTGGTCGCGGGGTCGTGGTCGACGGCGGTCGCGTCCTCGTCGTCCGGCGCGCCCGAGGCGCCGTCGTCGGCCGGGCCGGGGGCGCCGCCGTCGGGCACCGCGCCGCCGCGGGAGCGGCGCCAGCGCGTGAAGAGCTCGGCGAGGCCGCCGGGCAGGAACGCGACGACGAGGATGAAGAGCGCGCCCTGGGCGTAGATCCACCCGGACGGGAAGGTCTCGGACAGGCTCGTCTGCGCCCAGCTCACGGCGATCGACCCGAGCACCGGGCCGAGGAGCGTCGCCCGGCCGCCGATCGCGACGCCGATGAGGAACCCGATCGACGGGACGACGCCCACGTCGGCGGGCGAGATGATCCCGACGATCGGGACGAACAGCGCGCCGCCCACGGCGGCCATGAATGCCGCGACGGCGTACGCGACGACCTTGACCTTCGCGGGGTCGTAGCCGAGGAACCGGACGCGGTTCTCCTGGTCGCGCACCGCGACGAGCAGCTCGCCGAAGCGCGACACCATGAGCTGGCGCGCGATCGCGACCATGACGAGCAGGGCGCCGGCGGCGATGAAGAAGAGCATGCGCTTGTTCACCGGGTCGGCGAGGTCGTAGCCGAAGAACGACCGGAACCCGTTGAGGCCGTTGGTGCCGCCCGTCGTCGCCTGCTGACCGACGAGCAGGATCGCGAACGCCGCCGCGAGCGCCTGCGACAGGATCGCGAAGTACGCGCCCCGCACGCGCCGCGTGAAGACAGCGAACCCGAGCAGCGCCGCGAGACCGGCAGGTATGACCGCGATGGCGAGGATCGTCACGACCGGCGACCGGAACGGCTCCCACCAGCCCGGCACCTCGCCCGAGCCGTAGAGCATCATGAAGTCCGGCACCCCGCCCGGCCCGGCGTCGGCAAGCTTGAGGTGCATCGCCATGATGTAGGCGCCGAGGCCGAAGAACACGCCCTGCCCGAGCGTGAGCATCCCGCCCCGCCCCCAGGCGAGGCCGATGCCGACCGCGACCATCGCGAGGCACAGGAACTTGCCGAGCAGACCGAGGCGGAACGTGGAGAGCGTCGCGGGCGCGACGGCGAACAGCAGGACCGCCGCGACGGCGAACCCGACGATCACGCGGGCGCGCGAGGAGCGGTACAGGGCGGAGAGCCGGGACGTGCCCCCGGTCGTGACGGCGCTCATGCGAGGCTCCTCGTCCGGACCGACACGAGGCCCTGGGGTCGCACCTGGAGGAAGACGACGATGACGACGAACACGAGCACCTTGGCGATGCTCGCCGTCGTGGAGTACTCGAAGGTCGCCTGGAGCAGCCCGAGCGCGAACGCCGCGATGACCGTGCCCTTGATCTGGCCGATGCCGCCCGCCACGACCACGAGGAACGCGTCGACGATGTAGCTCGTGCCGAGCGTCGGGCCGACCGACCCGAGGAGCGTGAGCGCGACGCCCGCGATCCCGGCGAGGCCGGACCCGATGAAGAACGTCAGGCGGTCCGTGGTCCGCGTGGAGACGCCGCTCGCCTCGGCGAGGTCGCGGTTCTGCACGACGGCGCGGATCCGCCGCCCGAGCGGCGTCACCTTGAGCACGACGGCCAGCGCGACGACCGCGACGAGCGCCAGCGCGAGGATGAACACGCGCGTCTTGGGGACGGCGAGCCCGAACAGGTCGACGGCGCCGCTCAGCCAGGCCGGGGCGCGCACGTCGACGTTCGGGGCGCCGAACACGTCGCGCGCGACCTGCTGGAGGACGAGCGCGACGCCCCACGTGACGAGGAGCGTGTCGAGCGGCCGCTTGTACATGCGGTGGATGAGCGTCGCCTCGAGCAGCAGGCCGAGCAGCCCGCCGACGAGGAACCCGAGCGGCAGCGACACGAGCAGCGAGACGCCGGCGTTCCCGACGACCCCCTGCACGACGAACGCCGTGTAGGCGCCCGCCATCATGAACTCGCCGTGCGCCATGTTGATGACGCCCATCTGGCCGAACGTGAGCGCCAGCCCGAGGGCGGCGAGGAGCAGGACCGAGCCGAGGCTCAGCCCCGCGAAGAGCTGCGAGAACAGCACATCCATGGGCGTCGTGCCTTCCGGTGGGTGCGTAGCAGGACGGGTGACGTGACCGCCGAGGTGGGGGCCGGGGGTGTGCGTGCCGGGTCGTGGCGGGACTGGCGGAAGCCCGCGAGGAACGAGCGGGCGGATGGTAGGCCCGGCACGCACACCCCCGGTCCCCGCCGGACTCAGCGGGTCGGGAGCGACGAAGTCGTCAGGAGAGGCCCTCGGCCCAGTCGTAGCCCTCGAGGTACGGGTCGGGCTCGATCGGCTCGCCCGAGCTCCACTCGGTGTAGATGAGGCCGTCGGGGCCGATCTTGCCGATCAGGGCGGTCTTGGCGATGTGGTGGTTGTCGCCGTTCACGGTGACGGAGCCCTCCGGCGCGTCGAAGGTGACGCCGTCGGCGGCCTCCTGGACGTCGGCGACGTCGAACGACTCGGCCTTCTCGACCATGCCCTTCCAGAGGTAGAGCGACGTGTACGCCGCCTCCATCGGGTCGGACGTCACGCGGTCGGCGCCGTACTTCGCCTGGAACGCCTCGACGAACGTGGTGTTCTCCGGGCTGTCGAGGGTCTGGTAGTAGTTCCAGGCCGTGAGCTGGCCCTCGACGTTCTCGACACCGACGCCGCCGACCTCCTCCTCGGCGATCGACACCGACACGACGGGCATCGTGTCCGGGCCGAGTCCGGCGTTCTTGTACTCCTTGAAGAACGCGACGTTGGAGTCGCCGTTGAGCGTGTTGAAGACGGCGTCCGCCCCGGCGGACTTCACCTTGTTGACGATCGTCGAGAAGTCGGTGTGGCCGAGGGGCGCGTACTCCTCGCCGAGGACCTCGATGCCGTTCGCCTCCGCGTAGGCGTTGATGATCTTGTTCGCCGTGCGCGGGAAGACGTAGTCGGAGCCGACGAGGAAGATCGAGGTGACCCCCTGCTCCTTGAGGTAGTCGAGCGCGGGGACGATCTGCTGGTTGGTCGTGGCGCCGGTGTAGAAGATGTTCGGCGACGACTCGAGGCCCTCGTACTGGACCGGGTAGAAGAGCAGCGAGTCCTGCGCCTCGAAGACCGGGAGCATCGCCTTGCGCGAGGCGGACGTCCAGCCGCCGAACACCGCGGCGACGCAGTCGCTCGTGATGAGCTTCTCCGCCTTCTCGGCGAAGACCGTGGGCTCGGACTGGCCGTCCTCCTGGACGATCTCGAGCTGCTTGCCGAGCACGCCGCCGTCGGCGTTGATCTCCTCGGCGGCGAGGGCGAGCGAGTCGGCGACGGTCTGCTCGGAGATCGCCATGGTGCCGGAGAGCGAGTTGAGGAAGCCGATCTTGACGGTGTCGCCGGAGGTGTCGACGCAGCTCTCGGCGGCGCTGGTCGCGGCGCCCGCGCCGTCCCCGGTCTCCGTCTTCGCGCCGCACGCGGTGAGCGTGAGCGCGAGGACGACGAGAGCGGCGGCCGGGGCGAGACGGGTCGTGGCGCGTGAAGGTGTCACGAGAGTCCTTTCAGCGAGGTTCGCACAGCGGAGGTCTCCGCAGGTTTCTCAGCAGGGGGCCGGCGGCCGCCGGGCAGGCGGTCGCTCGCCGCAGGCACACCGGGTACAGGTCTGTATACTTACCTGTGCCCGGGGTGGTGCCCACTGATGTCGACGCTAGTGACGCCGTGTTTCGGCCGATCTGCCCGTCCTGTTAACGGCGCGTGTCACACGGTCACGATCCGGTCACGCGCTCGAGAACGTCTCTCGAGGCAGACCCGAGGTAGAGCCGTGGTCGTGGAGCGTTCTCGAACCTCGTCTCTCCCGCGAGGGACCGGAGCGCTACCTCGCGACTATGGTCGTCCCCGTGCTGTTCCGACCCGCCGAGCCCGACGACGCCACGCGTCTCGCGCTCGTGCACCACACCGTGTGGCGCACGACCTACGCCGACCTCGTGCCCGACTCGTTCTGGCAGACCGCCACCCTCGAGGAACGCACCTCGTCCTGGAAGCGCTGGCTCGGGCCGGAGGCTTCGTCCGGCCGCATCCGGATCATCGTCGCGGAGATGGACGACGCGGTGGTCGGGTTCGGCATCGGCGGCCCGTCGCGGGAGGTCGGCAGCCACACGCCTGTGCGGGACGTTGAGCTGTACTCGCTGTACGTGCTGCCCGAGCACCACGGGACGGGGACGGGACAGGCCCTGCTCGACGTCGTCGTCCCGCCCGGGCCGGCGCAGGTCTGGGTGGCCGAGGAGAACCCGCGCGCGCGGCGCTTCTACGCGCGCAACGGGTTCGAGCCCGACGGCCCTCGGCACGCCGACGCCCGCTTCGGCGGGTTCGTCGAGATCCGGTTGGTCCGATAGGGCAAGGCCGAGGAGCGCCAGCGCGGGGGCGCCAGGTGCAACCTGCCCATCGACCGATGTCGACCAGGGCTCTACCTCGGCCGACCAGAGCTCTACCTGGACGGAGCGCGGCTCTACCTCGGTGGACCGGTGCTCTCCATCGGTGGTCTCCCGCGGGTGCAGCTGCTCGTCAGGCGGCCGGGGCGGTCGCCGTGCGGCGGCGGGCGGTGGCGCGCAGACCGGCGGTGAGGAGCCCGGCCGTGAGCGCGACGACGAGGGCCACGCCCACGAGGCCCGCGACACCGACGAAGATCCCGCCGGCCTCGCCGTAGTCGGCGAGCGGCATCCCCGCGAACGCGTGGTCGCGCGCCGCGTCGGCGAAGCCGACCGACTCGGCCGTCGCCTCGAGGCCGTCAGGCGTCGCTGCGGCGAACGACGACACGACGACCGCGGCGAGCAGCGCGCCCGACCCGAGCGCGAGCACCGCACGCCGCACCGCGCCGACCGGGGCCGCCGCGAGCGACGTGGCACCCGGCGAGACCGCCGCACCGGGCGAGGTCACGGCGTCGGGCACGAGGGCGCCGTTCGCCGCGGAGCGAGCCGGGCCCTCGATCGCCGCGACGCCTGGCGCGACGGCGAGCACGAGACCCACGACGCCCGCGGTGATGAGCGCCTCGCCGAGGCCGACGAGCACGTGCACGGAGAGCATCTGACCCACGAGCTCGCCCACCGGGACCGGGACCGTCCCACCGACGGCGAAGAGCCCCGCGAACACCGCGGCCGAGGCGGGCACGCTCACGAGGGCTCCCACCCCCGCGGCACCGGCGGCGCCCCGGCCCCGCGTCAGGCGCAGCACCCCGCGCGTCGCCGTCCAGCCGACGAGCGTCCCGACCACTGCCATGAGCAGCACGTTCGTGCCCAGCGCGGTGAGCCCGCCGTCGGCGAAGACGAGTGCCTGGACGAGCAGCACGAGCGTCACGGACAGCACGCCGAGCCACGGACCGACGAGCGCGGCCGCGAGCGCCCCGCCCATGAGGTGGCCGCTCGTCCCGGACGCGACGGGGTAGTTGAGCATCTGGACGGCGAAGACGAACCCTGTCGTCGCGGCCGTGAGCGCGACGCGGCGCGGGGTGAGGTCCTCGCGGGCCCGGTACGCGGCGTAGCCGACGGCGGCGAGGGACACGACGGCGGTCGTCGCCGACGTGGGGTCGTCGAGGAAGTGGTCGGGGACGTGCATGTCAGGCTCCTGTCGTCAGCAGTGTCGTGCGGGGTTCGGGAAGGTCGGTGTCCGACGGCGCGGCGTGGGTGGGCCGCGGGTCGTCGGCCAGGTCACCAGCGATGCCACGGGCGGCGCGCACCGCCGTCGTCCAGGCCGCCACGACGGCGTCGATCCCGGCGTCGTGGGTGCTCGGGCCGAGGTGGCGGCCGATCGCGCCGGGGCCGTCGAGGTCGAGCCGCAGCGGTGCGGGCGTGGTGCTCACGGGCCGGTCCACCGCGAGCGCGACGAGCGGGGCCGGCGGGCGCGTCCCGAGGCACAGCACCGAGTCGACGACGCGCGCGTCGCCGAGGATCCCGGGCAGGGCGCGGTCGTCGTCGAGGTCGAGGTCCTCGACGAAGAGCTCGCGCACGCGCTCCGGTCGAGCAAGGTCGCTCCGCCATGCAGGTCCCGACCCGTCCGGTGCCGCGGACTCACCGGTCCCGCCGACCCCGCGGGACGTCGAGGCGGCACCAGGTGCCGACAGGTCGACGCGCGTGCGCGACCGGAGCCGGCCGCCGACCTCGCCCGAGCGGCCCAGGACCAGCGTCTCGCGCAGCAGCGCGATGCCCCGCTCACGCCGCGCTCCGCCGTCCGCGAGCGACACGCGCGTGGTGCGCTCGACGTCGGCCCCGTCCGCCACGACGAACGGCAGCGCGTCCCACACGAGGAGCCCGCCGGCGTCGACCCGCACGTCCACGTCCCACGAGGCCGACCGGCCCCGCCCGGCGTACGCGACGGTCCCCGACACCTCGACGAGCTCGAGCTCGACGCCCTCGCCCACGTGCACCTCGACCCGCACGCGGTCGCCCCCGAGGAGCAGGGCGCGCGTCGCGACGAGCGCGACCCGGGCCACGCCCGGCCCCGTGGACAGGACGCGCGGGCTGAGCACGCCGGGGCGCAGGTCGCAGCGCACCCGGCCCGCGTCCCGGTACGCCCCCACCCGCGTCACGTCGTCCACGAGCGTCTCGTCGCCCCGGGCCCTCAGTCGCGCCCGACGGCGGCCACCGGCTCCGTGGCCGCGTCGCCGTCGGCGTGGGGGTGGTCGTGCCCGTGGGCGTGCGACGTGTCGCCCTCCTCGTGCGTGTGGAGGAAGCCGTTGCCGTCCTCGTCGGCATGGAAGTGCGGCGCCATCGGACCCGGGTCCTGCGGCACGTGCGCGCCCGCGCGGTGCGCCGCGAGCAGCGTCTGCACCCACGTGGTGAGCGCGTCGATCGACTCGCGGTCGAGGCGCGAGAGGGCGAGCACCGAGGCGCCGTCGCGCGCGGCCGTCGCGTCGAGGACCATCCGCGGCACGTCGACGCCCACGTAGGGCGCGAGGTCCGTCTTGTTGACGACGAGCAGGTCGGCCCGGGCGATGCCCGGCCCGCCCTTGCGCGCCACGTCGCCGCCGCCCGCGACGTCGAGCACGAAGATCTGCGCGTCGACGAGCGCGGGCGAGAACGTGGCGGTGAGGTTGTCGCCGCCCGACTCGACGAGCACGACGTCGAGCGGCGCGAAGTCCTCCTCGAGGTCCTCGACCGCGAGCAGGTTCGCGGTCACGTCGTCGCGGATCGCGGTGTGCGGGCATGCGCCGGTCTCGACCGCGCGGATGCGCTCGGGGTCGAGCACGCCCGCGGAGCGCAGGAACCGCGCGTCCTCGTCGGTGTAGATGTCGTTCGTGATGACGCCGAGCTGGAGCACGCCGGACAGCTCGCGGCACAGGAGCGCGATGAGCGAGCTCTTGCCCGTGCCGACAGGGCCGGCGACGCCGAGGCGCAGGGAACGGGTGCTGGCGGGGGTCGTCTGATCAGGCACTGAACAGCCTCTCGGTGGTGCGGGCGTGGATCTCGGCCCACTGCTCGACGAGCGGTGCGCCGTGCGCGGGGATCGCGCGGGGGTCGGTCAGGAGGGCGACGTCGTGAGCGAGCGCGTCGATCGCGGGCTGGGCCGCGACGACCCAGCCCGTCGCGACGACGGGATCGACGGGCTCGAGCTTGAGCGTCGCCGCGGCGACGGTCTGCACGTCCTCGTACCCGACGAGGCGCGCGACCTGCAGCGCGGACAGCCCCGCGCACGCGGCGGTCACGCCGAGCACCACCGGTCGCGGGGGCTGCGGTGCCCTGCGTCCCGCCGCCCCCCGACCCCCCGCGCCGTGTCCCGCGCCCGACGGAGCCGGCGCGGCCGACGTGGCGCCCTCGTGCGGGTCGGACATCCCGTCGGCGCGGCGCGCGTCGGCGACGAGCACCGCGGCCTCGTCCAGCGCAGCGACCGCGGGATGCCCGGCCCACAGCCGGCGCAGGAGCCGCAGATAGCCGCGGCCGAGCCGCTGCGACGTCTCGCGGAGCGCGGGCGACGGCGTCCGCGCCGCCCAGGCGAGCCAGGTGTCGGCGAGGTCGCGCGCCGCGGACGCCACGCCGTCGGGCACCCTGGCGGACGGTGCGCGATCCGCGGGGGCGGATCCGGCGCCGTCGGGCCCGGGACCGGCCGCGAGCGCCACGTGCCGTGCGACGACCGCCGTGGCCGCCTCGACGCGCGTGACCGTGGCGAGGCGGGCACGCACGTAGTCGGGCACGCGCGGAGCGGGCATGCCCGCCCGCAGCGCGGGCTCGAGGCCCGCCGACTGCGTGTGCCCGCCGGTGGGCAGGCGCGCGTCCGCGAGCAGCGCGAGCATGAGCTCCGCGCGCCCCTCCACGTCGACCTCCCGCATCTCGCTCACGGCTCAGAACAGCGAGTAGAGCTGCGCGAGGGGCAGCCGGTCGGCGGGCGCGGGGACGACGAGCTCGCCGTCGACCTCGATCGCGAAGGACTCCGGGTCGATCACGATCTGCGGCAGGTAGTCGTTGTTCTTCATCTGCGCCTTGCCGACGCCGCGCGTGTCCGCGACCGGGAGGAGCTGTCGGGCGAGCCCGAGCCGCTCCTCGAGGCCGTCGTCGAGCGCGGCGGGCGAGACGAACGACATCGAGACGTCGGCCCCGATCGCGTCGGCGAGCGCCGGACGCATGAGCACGGGCTGCGGCGACGGGATGGACGCGTTCGGGTCGCCGAGCGCGCCCCACACGAGCGCGCCGCCCTTCATGACGACGCTCGGCCGGACGCCGAAGAGCTTGGGCTCCCACAGCACGAGGTCGGCGACCTTGCCCGGCTCGACCGATCCCACGTACGCGTCGATCCCGTGCGCGACGGCCGGGTTGATCGTGTACTTGGCGACGTACCGGCGAGCGCGCAGGTTGTCCGCCGGCAGCTCCGGCCCGCGCGCCCCACCCGGGTGCGCGCCGCGCCGCGCCTTCATGACGTGCGCGACCTGCCACGTGCGCGTGACGACCTCGCCGATACGGCCCATGGCCTGCGCGTCGGACGACGTGATGGACATGGCGCCGAGGTCGTGGAGCACGTCCTCGGCGGCGATCGTCGTGCCGCGGATGCGCGACTCGGCGAACGCGAGGTCCTCGGCGACCTGCGGGTTGAGGTGGTGGCACACCATGAGCATGTCGAGGTGCTCGGCGACGGTGTTGACGGTGTGCGGGAGGGTCGGGTTGGTCGAGCCGGGGATGACGTTCGGGTGGCTCGCGACGGTGAGAATGTCCGGCGCATGGCCGCCGCCCGCGCCCTCGGCGTGGAAGGCGTGGATCGAGCGGCCGTCGATCGCACGCAGCGTCGACTCGACGAACCCGGCCTCGTTGAGCGAGTCCGAGTGCAGCGCGACCTGCAGCCCCCAGTCGTCGGCGGCGCGCAGCGCGGCGTCGATCGCGGCCGGCGTCGACCCCCAGTCCTCGTGGACCTTGTAGCCGCCCGCGCCCGCCATGGCCTGCTCGCGCAGCCCTTCCGCGCTCACGGTGTTGCCCTTGGCGAGCAGCAGGACGTTCACGGGGAGGCGGTCGAGCGAGCGGTGGATCGCCTCGAGGTGCCAGGCCCCGGGCGTGACGGTCGTGGCCTTGGTGCCCTCGCTCGGCCCGGTGCCGCCGCCCGCGACGGTCGTGATGCCGGTGGCGAGCGCCTCGACCACCTGGGACGGCGAGATGAGGTGCACGTGCGAGTCGATGCCGCCCGCGGTGAGGATCTTGCCCTCGCCGCTCACGACGTCCGTGCTCGGCCCGATGTGCAGGTCCGCGTGCACCCCGTCCGCGACGTCGGGGTTGCCCGCGCGCCCGAGCGCGACGATCCGCCCGTCCCGGATCCCGACGTCCGCCTTGACGATCCCCCACCAGTCCAGCACGACGGCGTTGGTGATCACCGTGTCGAGCGCGCCCTCGGCGCGGGTCGTGGACCCCTGCGCCATCGACTCGCGGATCGACTTGCCGCCGCCGAAGACGACCTCCTCGCCCCCGAACGTGCGGTCCTCCTCGACCTCGATCCACAGGTCGGTGTCGCCGAGGCGCACCTGGTCGCCCGTCGTCGGGCCGTAGAGCGCGACGTAGCGCTCGCGCGAGATCGCGACCATGCGTCAGTCCTCCTCGGGGGTGGTCGTGCCCGACGGCGACAGGTCGCCCGGAGCCGTCGTCCCGCCCGGGCCCCCGGGCACCTCGGGCGACGTGGGCACGCGGTCCAGCGCGCCGCCGTCGGGCTTGCCGCGCTGGAGCCCGGGGACGCGGCGTCGGCCCCGGAGGGCGACGGCCTCGACCTCCGCCGACGCGCCGGGCTCGAAGCGACGCGACGTGCCGGACGGGACGTCGAGCCGGAACCCGTGCGCGGCGTCCCGGTCGAACGAGAGCGCGGCGTTGGCGTCGGGAAGGTGCAGGTGGGAGCCGATCTGGACCGGGCGGTCCCCGGTGTTCGTCACGACCAGCGTCACGCGCTCGTCGTCGGTGCGGTCGGCGTTGAGGACGACGGGCACGTCCTCGGTGCCGCGCTTGAGCCGGATCGCGCCGGGTCCGCTCGTGCTGATGCCTGCCATGTCTCGCCTCGCTCTCGCTGGGATGCCGTCCGTGCCGCAGGGTCCGGGCCGGGTCAGGCGATCGGCTGGTGGATGGTGACGAGCTTGCGTCCGTCGGGGAACGTCGCCTCGACCTGGACGTCGGGCAGCATCTCCGCGACGCCGTCCATCACCTCGTCGCGCCCGAGCACCTCGCGTCCGGAGACCATGAGCTCCTCGACGCCCGCCCCCTCGCGGGCGCGCTCGATCACCCACGTGGTGAGCAGGGCGACGGTCTCGGGGTAGTTGAGCAGCACGCCGCGCTTGCGCCGGTCGCGCGCGACCATGCCCGCGACGGCGAGCAGGAGCTTCTCGGTGTCCGCGGGTGTCAGGTGCATGGCGGAGATCCTGCCGGGCGTTCGTTTCCGGCGTGTATACACCGCGTTATACGTCCGTGTACCGGGAGGCTCCGGGCACGACGAAGGCCGCCGACCGGGAGAACCCGGCCGACGGCCTTCGATGTCCTGCGACCTCCCGGACCAGTCCGGGAGAGGGTCAGGCGTGGATCAGAAGTCCATGCCGCCCATGCCACCGTCGCCACCGGGGACGGCCGGAGCCTTCTCCGGCTTGTCGGCGACGACGGCCTCGGTCGTGAGGAAGAGCGCCGCGATGGAGGCGGCGTTCTGGAGCGCGGAGCGCGTGACCTTGACCGGGTCGTTCACGCCGGCGGCGAGGAGGTCCTCGTAGACACCGGTCGCGGCGTTGAGGCCCTGGCCGGACGGGAGGTTGCGCACCTTCTCCGCGACGACGCCACCCTCGAGGCCCGCGTTGACGGCGATCTGCTTGAGCGGGGCGTCGATCGCGGCGCGCACGATCTGCGCGCCGGTCGCCTCGTCACCCTCGAGCTCGAGCTTCTCGAACGCCACGGCACCGGCCTGGATGAGCGCGACGCCACCACCGGCGACGATGCCCTCCTCGACGGCCGCCTTCGCGTTGCGCACGGCGTCCTCGATGCGGTGCTTGCGCTCCTTGAGCTCGACCTCCGTCGCGGCACCCGCCTTGATGACGGCCACGCCGCCGGCGAGCTTCGCGAGGCGCTCCTGGAGCTTCTCGCGGTCGTAGTCGGAGTCCGACTTCTCGATCTCGCCACGGATCTGGTTGACGCGACCCTGGATCAGGTCGGCGTCGCCCGCACCCTCGACGATCGTGGTCTCGTCCTTGGTGACGACGACCTTGCGCGCCTGGCCGAGCAGGTCCAGCGTCGCGTTCTCGAGCTTGAGGCCCACCGTCTCGGTGATGACCTGGCCGCCGGTGAGGATCGCGATGTCCTGGAGCATGGCCTTGCGGCGGTCGCCGAAGCCCGGAGCCTTGACGGCGACGGACTTGAACGTGCCACGGATCTTGTTGAGCACCAGGGTCGCGAGCGCCTCGCCCTCGACGTCCTCGGCGATGATGAGGAGCGAGCGGCCGGCCTTCATGACCTGGTCGAGGACCGGGAGCAGGTCCTTCACGTTCGAGATCTTGGACTCGACGATGAGGACGTACGGGTCCTCGAGCACGGCCTCCTGGCGCTCGGGGTCCGTCTCGAAGTAGCGCGCGAGGAAGCCCTTGTCGAAGCGCATGCCCTCGGTGAGCTCGAGCTCGAGGCCGAACGTGTTCGACTCCTCGACCGTGATGACGCCCTCCTTGCCCACCTTGTCGAGGGCCTCGGCGATGAGCTCGCCGATCGCGGGGTCGCCGGCGGAGATGGCGGCCGTGGCGGCGATCTCCTCCTTGGTCTCGATCTCCTTGGCGGCGTTGAGCAGCTGCTCGGTCACCGCGTCGACGGCCTTCTCGATGCCGCGCTTGACGGCGATCGGGTTGGCGCCGGCCGCGACGACGCGCAGGCCCTCGCGCACGAGCGCCTGGGCGAGCACGGTCGCGGTGGTGGTGCCGTCACCCGCGACGTCGTCGGTCTTCTTGGCGACCTCCTTGACGAGCTCCGCACCGATCTTCTCGTACGGGTCCTCGAGCTCGATCTCCTTGGCGATGGAGACGCCGTCGTTCGTGATGGTCGGCGCGCCCCACTTCTTGTCGAGCACGACGTTGCGGCCCTTGGGGCCGAGGGTGACCTTGACGGTGTCGGCGAGGGCGTTGAGCCCGCGCTCCATGCTCCGACGAGCCTCCTCGTCGAAGGCGATGATCTTGGCCATGGGGAATGATCCTCCGCTGGTGGCGTATGGCGGTCGGCCGGCGCCCGCGACGGACGGCCCGCGACGGGCGGCGTTCATGTCACGCCGCCGGGGCGGGCCTCACCTGTCGACCTGGTGTGGTGCGCCGCACCCGCGGTGAGCGGCTGCCTGCGCTGGTCACTTCTGTCACTCTCATGACGAGAGTGCTAACGCCATTATTGGCACTCGCAGGGGGCGAGTGCAAGACAGCCCGCCACGGCCCTCCCCCGTATCGCGACGGGCGAAACCCGCCGTACCTCGCGATCGCCCTAGGATGCGCGGTGTGATCCGCGCAACACCGTCGTGGCGCCTCGCCGCAGCCCTGGCCGGCTGCGTGCTGGTCCCTGCCCTCGGCACCGCCGGTCCCCTGCTCGCCGGGCTCGAGGCCGCGGCCGACGTCTACGCCGCGACGGGCGACACGGCGCGCGCCACCGACGCGACGCTCGGCGCCGCACGGCTGCGCATGGCCGTCGAGCGGTCGTTCGGGTCGCAGGGCTACCCGCGCCACGTCACCGGCGGCGCGCGCGACGCGTCGACCGCGTTCGTCCTGCCCCCGTTCCAGCCCGAGCCGCTCGCGGGAGCGGACGTCGCGTGGCGCGCGTCCGTCACCGAGATGCTGCGCCCCGCCGGTGGGCTCGCTCCCGGGGCGGGCTGGCGTGAGGACGGCATCTCTGGACGCCGCAGACGACGCTCTACGCGCTCACCGCCGCGTCGCCGTCCGAGCCCGAGGACGTCGCGGACGCCGAGGAGTGGCTGCGGTGGGTCGACGACCACCGCACCGCGTCGGGCGCGATCCCGGAGAAGGTCCTCGCGGACGGGTCGCCCGCCGCCGTCGCACCGCTGTCGTGGAGCTCGCTCGTCGTGCTCGCGCTCGTCGAGCTCGACACGACCACCGCCGCCCCGGCGAGGTAGAGGCGTGGTCAGGCGAGGTAGAGGCGTGGTCGCCTGGGGTCGAGGCGTGGTCCCGGACCGCGAGCGCTACCTGGCACCCACTCCCGACGTCGGCGCCAGATCGGGCTCCGCGCGGACGTCGAACTCCCGGCGCAGCACGCGCCGCGCGGCGTACCAGCCGCCGAGCCCGTGCACGCCCGGCCCCGGCGGCGTGGAGGCCGAGCACAGGTACACGCCCTCGAGCCCGACGGCGTACGGGTCGAGCCGGGGCGTCGGGCGCGCGACCATCTGCCACATGCTCACCGCGCCGCCCGCGATGTCGCCGCCCACGTAGCTCTCGTCGTGCGTCGCCATCTCCGCGGCAGGCACGCAGCGGGACGCGACGACGAGGTCCCGGACCCCCGGGGCGAACCGTTCGAGCTGACCGAGGACGTCCTCGGTCACGTCGCGCGTCGAGCCGGCGGGCACGTGCGCATACGTCCACAGCGGGCGCAGCCCGCCCGTCCCACGGCCGGGGTCGACGACGGTCGGGTCGCTGACCAGGACCACCGGGCGCGGGGCGTGGCGCCCGGCCGCGACGTCGGCCTCGGCGCGCGCCATCTCGGCGCGCGTGCCGCCGAGGTGCACCGTGCCGGCATGCCCCACCTCCGCGTCCGCCCACGGGACCGGCCCGGAGAGCACGAGGTCGACCTTCGCGGCCGCGTCGCCGTGCCGGAACCTCCGGAGGGCCCACTCGGTGCGCGGCGTCAGGCGGTCGGCGAACACGTCCGCGACGACGCGCGGCGCCGTGTCGAACACGTAGGCCCGAGCCCGCGGCAGGTCGGCCCGCGTCCCGACGCGGTGGCCCGTGACGACCTCCCCGCCGTGAGCACGCAGGTCGTCCAGGAGTGCTGCGGCGATCGCGCCCGAACCGCCCCGTGGCAGCGGCCACCCACCCGGCGCGTGACCGAGCGAGGCCAGCAGGAGCGCCGTCCCGGCGGCGGCCAGCGACGGCAGGCGGGCGATCGCGTGCGCCGCGACGCCCGTGAGCAGCGCCCCGGCCTCGTCCGTGCGGAACCGCCGCGTCCACGCCGCGCTCCCCTGCTCGAGGACCGCCGCGCCGAACCGTGCCGCCGCCCCTGCGCCGCTCGGCGTCAGCACGCGCCCCGGCACCGACCGCTTGTCACCCAGGGCGACCGCGACGACGTCGCGCCAGCCCTCGGCGAGCGGGCCGAGCAGCGCGCGCCAGGCTGCGCCGTCGACACCGAGACGCTCCACCGTGCGGTCGAGGTCGTGGTACGCGATGCCCGCGCGGCCGCCGTCGAGCGGCTGCGCGTACGACACCTCGGGCGCGAACAGCTCCACGCCCCGCGCAGCGAGGTCGAACGCCTCGAAGAACGGGGACGCCCACGCCATCGGGTGCACGGCCGAGCACACGTCGTGCACGACCCCGTCCGCGAGGCCGAGGTCGAGCGTGCGCGAGCCGCCACCGATCGTCGGCTGCGCCTCGAGGACGCGCACGGCGAGACCGGCGCGTGCGAGGGTCACGGCGGCGGCCAGCCCGTTGGGGCCCGAACCGACGACGACGGCGTCGAGGTTCTCCGTCACGCGACCCTCGCGAGCGGCGTCAGAGCGGCCGCACCTGCTCGGCCTGCGGGCCCTTGGTGCCCTGGCCGAGCTCGAACTCGACCTCCTGGCCCTCGTCGAGCGTGCGGTAGCCGTCGGTCTGGATCGCGCTGAAGTGCACGAAGAGGTCCTGTCCGCCGGCGGCGGGCGTGATGAACCCGTAGCCCTTCTCGGAGTTGAACCACTTCACGGTGCCCTGAGCCATTGACGTTCTCCTCGTGCATCGTCGCCCGCGAGGCGACCCCCGCCCCGTGGTAGCCCGAGCCTAGCCCGCCCGTGGCCCGCGCGGAAGGTCGGACGCGCGGCGCGACGCGGGCAAGGAACTCCGGTGAACGAGCAGGTCACACGGGTGCGACCTCGCCCCCGAGAGATCCGGGGCGCAGCCGTCAGCCGACGGGGGTGAGCTCCGACTTGATGATGACGGCGACGTCGCCGGTGTTGAGGGCGTCGACCTGGACCACGTTCTCCGCCGGGATCCCGAGCGTCGCCGCGACGGCGGCGGCCGTGTCGCTGCGGTCCGGCACGTACCAGACGGTCGTGACGTCGGGGCTCTCGCTCTCCGCGGGGAAGTCTCCCGCTTCGGTGTTGCTGAAGCCCTGGGCGTCGAGGGCGTCCTTGCCCTTGCGCGCCTCTCCGCCGATCCCGCTGTCGTTCAGCACGCGGACGTACGCGCTCGGGTCGGCAGCGGCCATGAGCGTCGCGAGGTCCGGCGCGGCGGGCGTCTCCTCGACGGGCGGCTCCTCCGTGGCCGGGGGCTCCTCCTCCGCCGGAGGCTCCTCGGTCTCCTCGGCGGGCGGCGCCTCGGTCTCCTCGGCCGCGGGCTCGGTGGACTGCGCCTGCGGCGGGTTCTCGGTCGCGCCGTTGTCCGACAGCAGCGCGACGCCCCCGTACGCCAGGCCGGCGAAGACGACGGCGACCAGCAGGAACGGCCACGTCTTGCTCCACCCGCTGCGCGGCGTGCGGTGCACCCCCACGGGCGCGCCCTGCTGCGCGGGCGCGTCGAACTCGTCGGGCGCGTAGGGGTAGCGGCTCTTCGTCACGGCGACAGGGTAGCCCGGTCGGGCCCGTTGGCTAAACGCCCGGTTCGCGCGAACTTCACGGGCGAGGGGTGCACCTCAGGTCACAGACCCTCGAGCCGGCGGGCCGTCCGGGCCCGCTGCCTGGTGGAACGCATCCGGCGCAGCCGCTTGACGAGCATCGGGTCGTGCGCGAGCGCCGCCGGTGAGTCGATGAGCGCGTTGAGCACCTGGTAGTAGCGCGTCGCGGTCATGTCGAAGAGCTCGCGCACCGCCTGCTCCTTGGCGCCCGAGTACTTCCACCACTGCCGCTCGAACGCCAGGATCTCCTGGTCCCGCTCGCTCAGGCCCGACGCCGGGCCCTCCTGGGCGGTCGGGTCGCCGACGCCGTCGGGTCCGTCGAGCACGTACGCCGCCTCGCTCATCGTTCCCTCCCTGCACTCTCTCGTCACGGGACCTGCGCACCCCGGTGCGCCCGGCCGCCTCTCAGCGTACGCACGAACCACACGGGTGTCATTCATCCTCGCCGGAGTCGCCGGAGGCGTCCCCGGGGGCCGATAGGCTCGTGGCCGTGGAGAGCGCACCCGCCCAGCCCGTCGACGTCGACCCGGGCAACACCCCGGCAGTCACCGATCCGGCGACGGCCCCCCGCCCCCCGCTCGCGAGCATCATGGCGCCCGACTGGGCCCAGGCCCTCGCGCCCGTCGAGCCGCAGCTCCACGCGCTCGGGGACTTCCTCCGCACCGAGGTCGCAGCCGGACGCGAGTACCTGCCCGCGCCGTCGGCGATCCTGAACGCGTTCTCGCGGCCGCTCGCGGACGTGCGCGTGCTCGTCGTCGGCCAGGACCCCTACCCCACGCCGGGGCACCCGATGGGGCTGTCGTTCTCCGTGCAGCCGCACGTGCGCCCGGTGCCGCGCTCGCTCCAGAACATCTTCGCGGAGCTCGCGGAGGACGTCGGTGCCCCCACGCCCGCGAACGGCGACCTCACCGCGTGGAGCGACCAGGGCGTCATGCTCCTCAACAGGGTGCTCACCGTCCGCCCCGGCGAGCCCGGCTCGCACCGCGGCCAGGGGTGGGAGGCCGTCACGGAGGCCGCGATCCGGGCGCTCGTCGCGCGCGACGCCCCGCTGGTCGCGATCCTGTGGGGCCGCGACGCCGCGACGCTGCGCCCGATGCTCGGCGACACTCCCGTCGTCGCGAGCGCCCACCCGAGCCCGCTCTCCGCGCGCCGCGGGTTCTTCGGCTCCCGCCCGTTCTCCCGCGTCAACGAGCTCCTCGTCGCCCAGGGCGCCGCCCCCGTCGACTGGACCCTCCCGACCGCGTAGCCCGCCCCCCGCCGAGGTAGACCCGTGGTCCGGCGAGGTAGACCCGTGGTCCGGCGAGGTAGAGCCCTGGTCGGTCGAGGTAGAGGCGTGGTTCTCGTGCCCGACGGCGCGGGGTCGCCCTGAGAGGTCGGGTTGGTGGTGGTGCCACCACTCACCCCGCCCGGATTCGTCTCACCGTGGTCTGGGCTCGCCCCCGGCGAACCCCGCGCGGCGGGGCTCGTCCTACGCCTCCAGACGTCCGAGCGCCCGCTGGACCCGCTGCGACCCGCCCGGTCGGCCCTCCGGGTCATCTGGGCAGCGGCCGAACCCTCACGCGTGGTGACCTGATCGCGATCGGTGTCCGGCCGCCGTCAGGCATGACCTCGGCTCTACCTCGACCAACCAGGCCTCTACCTCGCGGAACCACGGCGCTACCTCGCGGAACCACGGCTCTGCCTCGGCGGACTACGGCTCAACCTCGACCGACCAGGGTTCTGCCTCGGTGGGGCACGGGACCGACGGGAGCAGAATGGGCGGGTGACGACGCAGAACCCGACGACCACTCCCCTGGCCGGTGACGCCTCTGACGCACACCGACCCGACGACGCCCCGCCCCGCTGGTCGAGCTACGTCGCGATCGGCGACTCGTTCAGCGAGGGCCTGTGGGACCCCTACCCCGGCGAGGCGGACCACCAGCGCGGCTGGGCCGACCTCCTCGCCCAGCACCTCGCGGCCCGACGCGTCGCGGCGGGCGAGGAGCCGCTGCGCTACGCGAACCTCGCGATCCGCGGGCGCAAGCTGCGCTCGATCCTCACCGAGCAGGTCCCGGCGGCGCTGGAGCTGAAGCCAGACCTCGTGAGCGTCATCGGTGGCGGCAACGACATCCTGCGGCCGAACGCCGACGTCGACCGGCTCGCGCGCAACCTCGAGCACGCGGTCTCGCGCCTGCGCTCGGCAGGGATCGACGTGCTCATGGCCACCGGCTTCGACGCATCGCAGTCGCCGCTCGTAGGGCTCACGCGCCCGCGCGTCGGGGTGTACAACGCGCATATCTGGTCGATCGCGCGCCGCCAGGGCGCGTACGTGCTCGACCTGTGGGGCATGCGCGCGCTCCAGGACTGGCGCGTGTGGTCGGAGGACCGCATCCACCTGACGCCCGAGGGGCACCGGCGGGTCGCGCAGGCCGCGCTCGTCGGGCTGGGCCAGGCGCCCGACGACGCGGCGTGGGACGACCCGCTCGCTCCCCTGCCGCCGCTCCCGGCGCTGGACCGGGCGCGGCAGAACGCGCAGTGGGTGCGCACGCACGTCGTGCCGTGGGCGCAGCGCCGGATCCGGGGGACGTCGTCGGGCGACGGTCGGCTCCCCAAGGCGCCCGAGCTGTTGCCGGTCCCGCTCGCGCAGGACTGACGCCCCCGTCCACCGGGCACGACGACGCCCCCGGCTCCGCGAACCGGGGGCGTCGTGGTGGAGCCGCCTGTCGGGTTCGAACCGACGACCTTTCGCTTACAAGGCGAGTGCTCTACCAGCTGAGCTAAGGCGGCGTGCCCGGGCTGCCGGGCGAGCGAACAGACTACCTGCTCGCCCGGCGAGCCCCGGACCGCGGCCGGCGCCGCGCGCGGCGCCGACCTGCGGGTCAGCCCTGCGCGGCCGTGACGGCGTCCGAGAGCGCGTTCGGGTCGCTCCAGTTGCCGTCCCAGCGCTCGCCGTCGATCGTGATCGTCGGCGTGCCGAAGCCGCCCGACTGCGGGTTCACGAGGGCCTCGTCCTGCGTGACGAGGCTCGTCGCGGTGGCGGCCCAGTCGCCGTAGGTCTCGACGGCGGTCCCGTCGGCGATGCCCGCGGCGACGTCGGCCGGGACGCCGGCCTGCT
Organism: Cellulosimicrobium sp. I38E; assembly: GCF_001647255.1. Taxonomy (NCBI): domain Bacteria; kingdom Bacillati; phylum Actinomycetota; class Actinomycetes; order Micrococcales; family Promicromonosporaceae; genus Cellulosimicrobium; species Cellulosimicrobium sp. I38E. The sequence continues at coordinate 63,073 of NZ_LUAZ01000011.1, read as the reverse complement.
CGGCCAGGTCCGCGATCTGCTCGTCGGTGAGGGTCGAGACGTTCTCCTCGGGCTGGTTCTGGAACATGATCGCGTTGAACGCGTTCATCTGCTCCGGTGCGCGGTCCGCGATCCACGCGGCGGCGGCCGCCGAGCGGGTCGAGAACTGCTGCGCGTTCGCCATGCGGTCGAGGATCGAGACGGGGTGCAGGACGACGGTGATGTCGCCCGACTCGCGGAGCTGGTCGAGCGTCGCGCCGTTCGTCTCCTCGAACTGCCCGCAGATGGGGCACATGTAGTCGAGGTAGACGCCGACCTCGACCGCGCCCTCGTTCTCCGTCCCGGCCGCGCCGTCGGCACCCATCGGGATGCCGCCGTCGTCGCGCGACGTGGACGGGCTCGTCACGTCGGCGAGGTTCCCGGCCGCGACGGCGTCGATCGTCTTGTTCTGGTCCTTCATGGCCGGGATCCACACGGCGAGGAACACGCCGACGAGCACGAGGACGCCCGCGACGAGCGCTCCGATCGTGATGAGGCGGTTCCGCTTGTCGCGCTTGGCCTGCGCCTCGCGCAGCGCGAGGGCCTCGGCGCGCGCGGCCTCGCGGCGCTGGGCCTTGGTCTGGGCTTCGTTGCTGGGCATGGTCGTCCTCCGAGGGAGTTCCGAGAGCTGGGATGTGTCGGGTGCGCGCCGACAGGGGTCGCGCGGGCCGTGCGTCCGACGGCGTCGTCAGACCAGGGCGAGCCGCGGCGGCCCGCGCCGCGTGCGCACCACCGCGTCGGCGAGGTGGTGCAGTGCGGCGGGGACGGCGTCGGGCACCGGGCGGACGACCCGCCGGGCGCCCGCGACGATCGCGCGCACCGGATGGAGCGCGCCCCGCACGACCACCCGCAGCGTCCGCGCCGCCCCGGCCACGACGGCGCGGGAGCGCTCGTGCGCGCGCCGTGCCCACGCCGACACGCCCCACGCGACGGCCGCGACCACGACGTGCGCGACGACGACGGGCAGCGCGAGCACGCCGACCACGGTGACCATGGCGGCCGGGTCGCCGCCGAGCGCGGTGCCGGACGGGCAGTCCGGGGTCTCGTGGACGAGCGCGAGGTGCATCCCGGCGACGCCCCACGCGCCCGGCACCGTGACGCACTGGTGCACGACGGCGTACCCGCGGTCGGCGAGCTGCGTCACCAGGGCGGCGAGGAGCGTGAGGAGCAGGAGGGCGGGGCCGAGCAGCCGGCCGGTCACGGGCACGACGGACGTGCGCGTCACGCCGCGCGACCACGCGCGCGGCACCGTCGTCCGGAGCACGGCGCCCATCCTACGCATGCGTGCTGGTAGCGGGCTGGGAACGCCCGGGTTCGGGTCCACGAGGGGTCCCCGGTGCCGGCACTCCCGCTCAGCGCAACGACGGCGGCCCGGGGAAGGGCCACCACGTCACCTCGGGGTCGCCGGCGAGGAGGACGACGCACAGGACCGTGAGGGCGAGGCCGACGCCGGCGAGCACGAGGGTCCCGGTGCGGCCCGGGGCGAGCCGCGCGAGCGCGGTGCGCGTCCCGTAGCGCGTGAGGTGGGTCAGCGGCCCGGCCCACGCGAGCACGACGGCCGCGAGCGACGCGAGTCCCAGGATCACGGTCGTGACGACCGGGGAGTTCCCGCCGTCCGCGCCCTCGACGACGACCCAGCGGTCGGACTCCAGGAGCCACCACCCGGCCACGACGACGAGCACCCCCGCGCACGCCGCGACGAGCAGCGACGGGAGCGCCCCGACGACGGCGCGCACGACGTACCAGGGCGACGCCGCGACCGACCGCACGGTGTCGCGGGGCGACACGCCGCGCCGCTCGCGTCGCGCGTGCAGCGTCTCCGTCGTCACCCCGACGACGCGCGCGAGGACGACGAGCACGGAGAGCACCACGAACGCGACGCCCGGGTGAAGCATGCCGAGCAGGACGAGCGGGGCCGCGAGGAGGAGCAGCGCGGTGCGGCGCGCGGCGGGCACGGGCCGTGCGTAGAGCGGCTCGCCGTCCTCCCCCACGGGGGGCGCGCCGAGGTCGTCCATGAGGTCGTGCCCGGCGGGGACGGCTACGGTGCGTCCGTCGTTGACCTGGGACTGCGACGTCGGCAGGGGCGGCGGCACGACCTGCGCCGCGCCGGTCCAGGCCTGCGCGCCCGTGGCGCCCGGCACGACGGCGACGGGGGGCACGACCCGCGTGGGGCCGGTCGGCGGGCCGACGACCTGCGTCGCGGGCGCGACGTCGCCCGTGTCGGCGGCGTGCCGCAGCGCGGCGACGACCTCGGTCGGGCCGAGCCGCTGCGCGGGGTCCGCGTGCAGGGCCCCGGCGAGCACGCGCGCCGTGACGGGCCCGAGGCCGGCGAGGTCGGGCCGCCCGCTGCGGGCGCGGGCCAGGACGACGTCGGTCGGCCGCACCCCGAACGGGGCACGGCCCGTCGCGGCGTAGGCGAGGAGCGCGGCCCAACCCCACCAGTCGCTCCCGACGCTCGGGGCGGCGCCCTCCAGCAGCTCGGGCGCGAGGTAGCCGGGCGTGCCCATGACGAGGCCGGTCGACGTGACGCGCGCGTCCTCGAGGCCCTGGGCGATCCCGAAGTCGATGAGCACGGGGCCGCGCGAGGAGACCATGACGTTGCTCGGCTTGAGGTCGCGGTGCACGACCCCCGCCGCGTGCACGGACTCGAGCGCGGCCGCGAGCTGGTCGGCGAGCTCGTAGAGGTCCCACGCGTCGAGCGGGCCGCCCTCGGCGACCTCGTCCTCGAGGGTCGGACCGTCGACGAGCTCGGTGACGATGAACGCGTCGGGGCCGTCGAGCTCGACGTCGAGGATCTGCGCGACGGCGGGGTGGCGCAGGCGCTGGAGGGCGAGCGCCTCGCGCCGCAGCCGCTCGCGGCCCTGGGCCGCGGCGTCGAGGTCGACGTGCGCGTGCAGGAGCTTGATCGCGACGAGGTTCCCGCCACCGTCGTGCGCGCTGTGGACGGTGCCCATGGCCCCCGAGCCGAGACGCGCGCCGATGAGGTAGCCCCCGACCTCGCTGCCGGGCGCGGGGCCGCGCGCCGGCCCGCCGGGGGCGGACCGCGCGTCGACGCGCTGCGTGGGCTCCTCCATGGTGACAAGGTAGCCGCAGCGGGCGGGGCATCGCCTTCCGGGCCGGCCCGACGGGCCCGGTGGCGACTCGGCCCGGGACGGACGGCTCGTCCGCGCGCCGGGCGGGCCGACTACCCTGGGTCGCCCAGGCGCGATCCATCGAAGCTCAAGGAGTAGTCCATTGACAGGCAAAGAGGGATTCGATCTCGTCGTGGTGGCCAACCGGCTGCCCGTGGACTTCACGGTCGGACCCGGTGGCGACGTCGAGTGGAACCGCTCGCCCGGCGGCCTCGTCACGGCGCTCGAGCCCGTCATGCAGGCGTCCGACGGCGCGTGGGTCGGCTGGTCCGGCGCCCCGGACCTCGCGAGCGAGCCGTTCGACGCGGACGACATGCGGCTCGTGCCCGTCACCCTCTCCGCCGACGAGATCGAGCGCTACTACGAGGGCTTCTCCAACGACACGCTCTGGCCGCTCTACCACGACGTCATCTCGCCGCCCACGTACCACCGCACCTGGTGGGAGGCGTACCGGCGCGTCAACCAGCGCTTCGCGGACGCCGCGGTCGCGCAGGTCTCGCCGGGCGGCGTCGTGTGGGTGCACGACTACCAGCTCCAGCTCGTGCCGCAGATGATCCGCGCCCAGCGCCCGGACGTGCGGATCGGGTTCTTCAACCACATCCCGTTCCCGCCCCTCGAGCTGTTCCAGCAGCTCCCCTGGCGCCGGCAGGTGCTCGACGGGCTCCTGGGCGCGGACCTCGTGGGCTTCCAGCGCGCGGGCGACGCCGCGAACTTCATCCGCGCCGTGCGCCGCCTGCGCGCGCACACGACGCGCGGCCCCATCATCACCGTCCCCGGCGAGGACGGTCGCGACCGCCACGTGCGCGCCGCCGCGTTCCCCATCTCGATCGACTCGCGCCGCTTCGACGAGCTCGCGCGCTCGCCCGAGGTGCAGCAGCGCTCGCGCGAGATCCGCGCCGACCTGGGCGACCCGGACATCATGATGCTCGGCGTGGACCGCCTGGACTACACCAAGGGCATCCGGCACCGCATCAAGGCGTACGGCGAGCTCCTCCAGGACGGGCGCCTCGACGTCGAGCACGCCACGCTCGTCCAGGTCGCGAGCCCGAGCCGCGAGAACGTCGACGCCTACCAGGAGCTGCGCGAGCACGTGGAGGGCGCCGTCGGGCGCATCAACGGGGAGTACGCCGAGATCGGGCACGCCGCGATCCACTACCTGCACCACTCCTACCCCCCGGAGGAGATGGCCGCGCTGTACCTCGCGGCGGACGTCATGCTCGTCACCGCGCTGCGCGACGGCATGAACCTCGTCGCCAAGGAGTACGTCGCCGCGCGCTCCGACGACCGGGGCGTCCTCGTGCTCTCGGAGTTCACGGGGGCCGCCGACGAGCTCTCCTCCGGTGCGCTCCTGGTCAACCCGCACGACATCGACGGGATGAAGGACATCATCGTGGCCGCCGCGCACATGGACCACCGCGAGCAGCGCAAGCGCATGCGCCGCCTGCGCCGCAAGGTCCTCAGCGACGACGTCGCGAAGTGGTCGGAGTCGTTCCTCGGCGTCCTCACGGCCATGCCGTCGCGCGTGCCGCACCGCCGGCCGGACGACGCCGGCCACGACGGGGCGCAGGCCGACCTCGCCGTGGAGGCGGGCGCGTGACCCGGCCCGACGGCGGCCCCGAGCTGCCACCGTCCCTGCCCCGGCCCGTCGCCGACGCCGTCCGCGCGTTCGCGGCGGACGGCAGCGACTCCCCGCACGCCCGGCTCGTCGCGCTCGACTTCGACGGGACGCTCGCGCCGCTCGTGGACGACCCGCACGCGGCGCGCATGGCGCCCTCGGCGCGGGCCGCGGTCGACCGCCTCGGGAGGGTGCTCGCGGGGACGACGACGCGCCTCGCCCTGGTCTCGGGGCGCCACCTCGCGGACCTCGCCGAGCGGAGCGAGCCGCCCGTCGGGACCTTCCTCGTGGGCAGCCACGGCGCCGAGACCGGCGTCGTCACGCCGTCGGGCCTCGAGGCCGTCCCGCTCGAGCTGACCGCGGACCAGGCCGACGCCCTCGCGACGCTGCGTGCGGGGCTCGCGGACGCCGTGGCGGGCCGCGAGGGTGCGTGGGTCCAGGACAAGCCGAGTGCCGCCGTCCTGCACACGCGGCTCGCGTCCCCGGCGGACACGCGCGCGGCCGAGGACGTCGCGGACGCCGTGGCCGAGCGGCTCGGGCTGCACGCGATGCACGGCAAGGACGTGGTGGAGGTCGCCGTCGTCGAGACGTCCAAAGGCGAGGCGGTCGACCGGCTGCGGGACGTCGTCGGGCAGGACGCCGGGCTCGCCGACGGGCGGACGCGGGTGCTGTACGCCGGTGACGACACCACGGACGAGACCGCGTTCGCCGTGCTCGGCCCGGGCGACCTGGGGGTCAAGGTCGGGGACGGCGAGACCCGGGCGACCGTGCGCGTGCCCGACGCCGACGGGCTGGCCGCGGCGCTCGACCTGCTCGCCGACCTGCTGGGACGCGCGGAGGCCTGACGGGCGCGTCACGGGCCGCCACGAAACCGCTACCCGATCGTGACCGGCGCTGTGACGAAGCACTCAGAAGCCGGAGTAGTATCGGGTCCACGATGACGTCGGGTCCCCTGCTCGAACCAGAGGGGGTCCGACTTCTTCTGTGTCGTCGAAGACACGCTCGTCCGCCATCGCGAACAGCTACGTCGACGTGGCACGTCACTGCACAACGGATCGTCCGGCACGTACCTGCCGGTGGAGGGATGTACCAGTCATGGCTACGGTCACCTACGACCACGCAACCCGGCTCTACCCCGGGACCGAGCGTCCCGCCGTGGACCAGCTCAACCTGCACATCGAGGACGGCGAGTTCCTCGTCCTCGTCGGCCCCTCGGGCTGTGGCAAGTCGACCTCGCTCCGCATGCTCGCGGGCCTCGAGGACGTCAACGGCGGACACATCTACATCGGCGACCGCGACGTCACGGACGTCCAGCCGAAGGACCGCGACATCGCGATGGTGTTCCAGAACTACGCGCTGTACCCGCACATGTCCGTCGCGGACAACATGGGCTTCGCGCTGAAGATCGCCGGCACGCCGAAGGCGGAGATCCGCCAGCGCGTCGAGGAGGCCGCGAAGATCCTCGACCTCACCGAGTACCTCGACCGCAAGCCGAAGGCGCTCTCCGGTGGTCAGCGTCAGCGTGTCGCCATGGGCCGCGCGATCGTCCGCCAGCCGCAGGTGTTCCTCATGGACGAGCCGCTGTCGAACCTCGACGCCAAGCTCCGCGTCCAGACCCGTACGCAGATCGCGTCGCTCCAGCGCCGCCTCGGCGTCACGACGGTCTACGTCACGCACGACCAGACCGAGGCCCTCACCATGGGCGACCGCATCGCGGTCCTCAAGGACGGCCTGCTCCAGCAGGTCGGCACGCCGCGCGAGATGTACGACACCCCGGCCAACGTCTTCGTCGCCGGCTTCATCGGCTCGCCGGCCATGAACATCGGCACGTTCGTGGTCAAGAACGGCGTCGCCGAGGTCGGCCCGGCCCGCATCACGCTCGAGCGCGAGACGGCCGCGAAGCTCACCGAGGCGGACAACGGCAAGGTCACCATCGGCTTCCGCCCCGAGTCGCTCGACGTCGTGTCGCAGGCGAACGAGGCCGCGTTCCCGGTCGAGGTGAACATCGTCGAGGAGCTCGGCTCCGACGCGTTCGTCTACGGCACCCTCAAGGGCGACCTGGCCGCGCAGGCCGACGTCCACTCGGGCGCCGGCGACAACCAGGTGATCGTCCGCGTCGACCCGCGCAACGTCCCGGCCAAGGGCGAGCGCATCTACGTGACGATCCGCCCGGGTCACTCGCACGTCTTCGGCGCGGCGTCGGGCCAGCGCATCAGCAGCTGACACCGCCACTCCGTACCGCCGCAGGGCGGGTCCTCCCGATCGGGAGGACCCGCCCTGCGGCGTTTCCGTGCTGAGCGTTCGCGTGCCGTGCCGTGCCCGTGCCGCGGCCGGTCGGATCGCCCTTGACAGGGTCATGGCCGGCCACAAGACTACTTTTGCACACGTGACATCAGAAGTCGCATGTTCGTCAGCCAAATCGACAACGCTGTCAATTGGAGCCTCATGCAGATCCCCCACCTTTCGTCTCGCGCACGGCGCCTCGGCGCGGCACTGACGGGCGGCGCGCTCGTCGCGTGCACGCTCGCCGCCGCCCCGGCCGTGGCGACCCCGCCCGCGGAGACCAGCCCCCCGACCGCCCTCGCCGCGGCCGAGACGTGCGGCCCGGAAGACGGGCTTCCCGACTCCAAGATCTCCATCCAGCTCTACACGCACGTCGGCGAGCTCGGGGGCTCGGGGACCCCGTCCGCCGAGACGATCGACCGCGTGCTCGGGGAGGTGGCCAACGCGGGGTTCACCAACGTGGAGCCGTACAACCAGCCCTACTCGATGCCCGTCGAGGAGTACCAGGCGATCCTCGACAAGCACGGCCTCGCGGTGTCGTCCAGCCACGGCAGCACGGACTGGGGCTCGTGGCCCCAGACCGTCGCGTACGCCGTCGCGCTGGGTCAGGATTACATCGGGACCGGCGGGATGGCCGGTGGCTACGGCACCTACGCCGAGGCGGTCGCGACCGCGGCCTACGTCAACCAGCTCGGCCAGTACGCGCACGAGAACGGCGCGAACAAGATCGTGCTGCACAACCACCAGAGCGAGTTCACCACGCGGTACCCCGACCCGGTGACGGGCGAGATGGTCAGCGCCTGGGAGGTCATCGAGGAGAACACCGACCCGCGCTACGTCACGTTCGAGCTCGACGTCGGCTGGGCGGCCGACGCCGGCCTCGACGTGCCCGCGTGGATCGAGGAGCACGGGGACCGCATCGAGCTGCTGCACATCAAGGACGCCGTGAACGTGAACGCGCCGGGCGACATGCGGCAGGTCGCCCTCGGCCGGGGCGACCTGGACCTCCCGGCGATCATCGCCGCGGCCGAGCCGTACGTGCAGTACTACACCTACGAGTGGGACTGGGCGCCGTCGTTCGAGACCTCGGCAGAGTCCTACCGCTACCTCCGCTGCTTCGAGTCCGAGGACGGGGGCGGGAACGAGGGCGACGAGTCGCTCGCCCTGGGCCGCCCGGTGACGGCTTCCAGCATCGACGAGGCCGGTCACGAGCCCGAGATGGCGGTCGACGGCAACGCCGGCACCCGCTGGAGCAGCGCGTGGAACGACCCGGAGTGGATCGCGGTGGACCTCGGAGCGAGCTACGACCTCAGCAAGGTCGTGATCGACTGGGAGACCGCGTACGGGTCGGGGTACGAGGTCCAGACCTCGCCGGACGGCGAGACCTGGACCACGGTGCACACCGTGGCCGACGGTGACGGTGGGTACGACGAGCTGGACGTCGCGGGCACGGGCCGCCACGTGCGCCTCTACCTCACCGAGCGCGCGACGCAGTGGGGCTTCTCGCTCTACGAGCTCGAGGTCTACGGCACCCCGCGCGGGCAGCTCGACCTCGACGTCACGGTGCAGGCGCGGTGCCTCGCCGGCCAGGCGTACCTCGCGGTCCGCGCTGCGAACGGCGAGGACTCGCCGGTCGACGTGACCCTCGCGACCGCGTACGGCACCCGCGAGTTCGCGGACGTCGCGCCGGGCTCGAACGCGTACCAGTCGTTCGCGGTGCGCTCGACCTCGGTCGCGAGCGGCTCGGTGTCCGTCAGCGGTACCGCGACGGTCGACGGCGAGAAGGTCACCTCGACGGTCGACGTCGAGCACGACGCGCTCGACTGCGCCTGACGGCTCCCGGGTGCGTGGGCCGTCGGCCCGCACCCGGGAGCACCCCGGCCCGACCCCGGCGCCCGCCGGCCTCGACCTGAGGCCGACGGGCGCCGTCGTCGTGCCGAGGGACGACGACGCACGGACGTCGGCCGCCCGACGGAGACCGTGGACAATGGACCCCGTGACGGTGCACAACCTGCAGATCACCGCGTCGGCCCCCGACCCGGCCCTCCTCGACCTGCCCTGGGACATCCCGCTCGAGGAGTGGCCGGCCGAGACCCTCGCGGCGCTGCCGCGCGGTATCTCCCGGCACATCGTGCGGTTCGTCCGCCTCTCCGGGCGCGTCATCGCGATCAAGGAGATCGGCGAGACGGTCGCGTACCGCGAGTACGAGCTGCTCCGCCAGCTCCGCCGGCTCGAGGTGCCGAGCGTCGTCCCGGTGGGGGTCATCACCGGGCGCCAGGACGCGAACGGCGAGCGGCTGGAGGCGGTGCTCATCACGGAGCACCTCCAGTTCTCGCTCCCCTACCGCGCGCTGTTCAGCCAGTCCCTGCGCCCGGACACCGCGACGCGCCTCATCGACGCGCTCGCGGTGCTCCTCGTGCGCCTGCACCTGATCGGCTTCTACTGGGGCGACGTGTCGCTGTCGAACACGCTGTTCCGGCGCGACGCCGAGACCTTCGCGGCGTTCCTCGTGGACGCGGAGACGGGCGACCTGCACCGCGAGCTCTCCCCCGGTCAGCGCTCGTACGACGTCGACCTCGCGCGCACCAACATCATCGGCGAGCTCATGGACCTCTCCGCGGGCGAGCTGCTCGACGAGGACGTGGACGAGGTCGCGATCGGCGACGCGCTCGTCGCGCGCTACGAGGAGCTGTGGGAGGCGCTGACGACGTCGGAGTCGTTCGACGCGAACGAGCGGTGGCGCGTCGCGGCCCGCATCGAGCACCTCAACAACCTCGGGTTCGACGTGGACGAACTCGCGATCACGACCGACATCGACGGCACGACCGTGCAGATCCAGCCGAAGGTCGTCGATGCGGGGCACCACTCGCGCCGCCTGCTGCGTCTCACCGGCCTCGACGTGCAGGAGAACCAGGCCCGCCGGCTGCTGAACGACCTGGACTCGTTCCGGGCGGCGGCCGAGCGCCAGAACGACGACGAGGAGTTCGTCGCGCACGACTGGCTGAGCGGCGTGTTCGAGCCCACGATCCAGGCCGTGCCGCGCAACCTGCGCCGCAAGCTCGAGCCGGCGCAGCTCTTCCACGAGATCCTCGACCACCGCTGGTTCATCTCCGAGCGCGCGGGCCGCGACGTCCCGATGGCGGAGGCGACGCAGTCGTACGTAGAGAACGTGCTGCGCCACCGCCCGGACGAGAAGGCGATCCTCGGCCTCGCGCCCGGCGAGAAGGACCCCGAGTACTACGGCTGAGACCTGTCAGCGCCCCACGGGTCAGGGACCGGTGGGGCGCTGACTGGTCGAGCGGCCGTCAGGCCTCGCGGCGCAGGCGCGCGACCTCGTAGAGCGAGATGCCCGTCGCGACGGCCGCGTTGAGCGACTCGGTGTCCGAGCCGATGGGGATGGACGCGACGACGTCGCACGCCTCGCGCACGAGGCGCGAGAGGCCCTTGCCCTCGGACCCGGCGACGACGACGAGCGGCTCGGTCGCGAGCTGGAGGTCGCCGATCGCGGTCTCGCCGCCGGCGTCGAGCCCGACGACGAAGCAACCCGCCTTCTTGAGCTCACCGAGCGCGCGGACGAGGTTGGTCGCGCGCGCGACGGGCACCCGGGCGGCGGCGCCGGCCGAGACCTTCCACGCGGACGCCGTGACGCCCGCCGCACGCCGCTCGGGGACGAGCACGCCGTGCGCCCCGAACGCGCCCGCCGAGCGCAGCACTGCGCCCAGGTTGCGGGGGTCCGTCACGCCGTCGAGCGCGACGATCAGCGGCGGACGACCCGTCGCCTCGGCCGCGTCGAGCAGGTCGTCGACGTCGGCGTACTCGTACGGCGGCACCTTGATCGCGACGCCCTGGTGCACGGCGCCGTCGGTGAGGCGGTCGAGCTCCGGCTTGCCGACCTCGAGGAGGTCGTAGCCTCGGCCCGCGACGATGTCGACGATCTCGCGCGTGCGGTCGTCGGCGTCGAGGCGCGACGCGAGGTAGACGACCTCGACGGGGATACGCGCCCGCAGCGCCTCGAGCACGGAGTTCCGGCCCGCCACGACCTCCTGCACCGAGCCACGGCCCTTCGGGCCGCCGCCGCGCGAGGCGCCGCCCTTGGCGGGGCCGCCCCGCGTCGCGCCCCCGCGGCCGGTCGGCGTCGTGGCGCGCTTCTCCTCCGCGACCTTGCGCTTGTGCGCCGCGTGGTAGACGCGGTCCTCGGCCTTCGGCGTCGGCCCGCGGCCCTCGAGCCCCTTGCGGCGCTGTCCACCGGAGCCGACGGTCGCGCCCTTCTTGCTGCCGGGCTTGCGGGTCGCGCCGCGTCGTTGTGAGTTGCCAGCCATGGGTGTACCCGTCGTGTCGTGGTCAGGTCGGTCGGTGTCGGTCAGGTGGATCGACACCGGTCCGGTCGGTCAGGTCGGTCGGTTCGTGCGAGCGCAGGTGCGCCACCGAGTCCAGTGTCCCTCAGACACCCCGCCGAGGGAGAGCCGTGGTCCACCGAGGGAGAGGCATGGTCATGACCACGCCTCTACCGCGCGGTGCCAGGCATCTACCTCGCGGAGATGGTCGTCAGGCGAGGGTCCAGCGCGCGCCGTCGGCCGAGTCCTCGACCGCGACGCCCGCCGCGGCGAGCCGGTCGCGGATCGCGTCGGCGGTCGCGAAGTCGCGCGCCGCGCGCGCCTCGGCGCGTGCCGCGAGCTCCGCACCCACGACCGCGTCGAGCACCGCCGCGTAGCGGGAGTCCCCGCGGTCGGCCCACTGCGCGTCCCCCGGGTCGAGCCCGAGGACGTCGAGCATGGCCCGCACCGCGACGAGGTGGTGCCGCGCGACGGCGTCGGCGGCGGTCGTGCGGTCCGCGAGCGCCGCGTTGCCCGCACGCAGGTGCTCGTGCACGACGGCGAGCGCCGCCGGGACGTTGAGGTCGTCGTCCATCGCGGCGGTGAACGCGGTCGGCAGCTCGGCCTCGGTCACGTCGCCGACGTCGCCCACGCGCTCGGTCGCGCGCTCGACGAACCCGGCGAGGCGCTCCCACGTGGCCTCGGCCTCGACGACCGTCGCGGGCGTCCACTCGAGCATCGAGCGGTACTGCACGGACCCGAGGGCGTAGCGCAGCACGGCCGGGCTCGTGGTCGCGAGGACCTCGCGCACGAGCAGACCGTTGCCGAGGGACTTGCTCATCTTGGCGCCGCCCTGCGTGACCCACGCGCTGTGCAGCCAGTGCTGCGCGAACCCGTAGCCCGCGGCGCGCGACTGCGCCTGCTCGTTCTCGTGGTGCGGGAAGCGCAGGTCGAGCCCGCCGCCGTGGATGTCGAACGTGTCGCCGAGGTACCGGCGCGCCATCGCGGAGCACTCGAGGTGCCAGCCAGGCCGACCGCGGCCGAAGGGCGTCGGCCAGGACGCGGTCTCCGGCTCGCCGTCCTTGGGGGCCTTCCAGAGCGCGAAGTCGCGCGGGTCGCGCTTGGCGGCGGCCTCCTCCGCGTCCGCGGGGACGTCGTCGGGCACGGGGTTGAGGTCCTCGAGGCGCTGGTTGGTCAGCGAGCCGTACTCGGACCAGGAGCGCACGTCGAACCACACGTCGCCCGGGCCGGTCGTGTACGCGTGCCCGCGCTCCACGAGCCGCTCCATGAGCTCGACCATGTCCGGCACGTGCCCGGTCGCGCGCGGCTCGTACGTGGGCGGCAGGACACCGAGCGCGTCGTACGCGGCGGTGAACGCGCGCTCGTACGTCGCGGCCCAGGCCCACCACGGCTCGCCGGCGTCGGCGGACTTCACGAGGATCTTGTCGTCGATGTCGGTGACGTTGCGGATGAGCGTCACGCGCGACCCGCCGCGCCGCAGCCAGCGCACGAGCACGTCGAACGCGACGGCGGAGCGCATGTGGCCGATGTGGGGGGCCGCCTGGACGGTCGCGCCACACAGGTAGATGCCGACCTCGCCCGGAGTCAGGGGCACGAAGTCGCGCACGTCCCGCGTGGCGGTGTCGAACAGGCGAAGAGTCACGTCCGCAAGGGTACCGGGGACGTACCACCCCGGCCGAAGCGGCACGGGCAGGTCTCGCGGCCGATCCCGGTGCGGCCACGACCGGCCCGTGTCAGCCGAAGCTCTTGCCCTCACCGCGGTACGTGGGCACGACGTCGACCACCTCGTCCCCGCGCACGAGGTGCACGCGGTCGAACCGCTCCATCGCCTCGCCCGCCTTGCCGTGCCGGAACCAGACGCGGTCGCCGACGCCGAGGTCGGGCGCGCCCACGGCGCCCCGGGTCCGGTGCAGCGGCGTCTGGACCTCGCCCGCCCCCTCGCGGCCCGTGAGCGACCAGCCGGGCGTCGCGACGCGCGGGAGGCGGCTGCGCGACGCGGGACCCGACGCGACGTACCCGCCGCCGAACGCCGTCGCCCAGCCGGGAGCCGGCACGCGCACGACGTCGAGGCCGAAGAAGGCGGACGGCCGCGGCCGGAAGGATCGGTACTCGTCGAAGAGCCCGGGGACGTACAGCCCCGACCCTGCGGTGACCTCCGTGACGACGCCGTCCGCCGACGACGTCTCGAGCGAGCCCGTGCCGCCCGAGTTCACGAGCTCGAGGTCGTGCCCGACGACGTCGCGCACCGCCGCGACGACCTCGCCGCGGCGCTCGCCCAGCTCGAGCACCGAGAGCCGCTTGACCGCGCGGACGGCGAGGCTCGAGTCGGGCATCCCGGCGACCTGGGCCTCGTAGAACATGAGGCCGCGCAGCGCGAGGCCGGGCGTCGAGGCCACGCGCGCCGCGAGCGACGCGACGTCCGGGGGGTCGTGCAGGGGCGAGCGCCGCGTGCCGAGGTGGACCGTGACGAGCCCGAGGCCGACGCGCAGCGACGCGTCGACGTCGAGGCACACGCGCACGGGCGGCTCGTCACCCGTGCCGGTCTCCGCGAGCGCCTGCCGGACGAGCTCGAGGTGCGCGGGGTCGTCGACCATGAGCGTGATCTCGCGCCGCCCGGCCTCGTGCCGCGCGAGCGCGGCGAGGGCGCCGCGGTCCACCGACGGGTAGCCCACCAGGACGTCGCGGACGCCCGCGTCGACGAGCCACAGCGCCTCACGCACCGAGAACGCCATGACGCCCTGGAAACCGCGCTCCCCGGCGCGCGTCACGAGCGAGCGGACGCGCACCGACTTCGACGCGACCCGCACGGGTACCCCGCCCGCGCGTGCAAGGAGCTCGTCGGCGTTGGCGTCGAACCGGTCGAGGTCGACGACGGCGAGCGGCCCGTCGAGGTCGGCGGTCGCGCGTGTGAGCCGGGCGAGCAGCGACGGCGTCGCGCCGCGCTCGTCCGCGGCCCGGTCGGCCGTCCCCACGTTCGTCCCGGGTGCCGCGTCGCTCGTCATGGGGAGAACGTACGCCACCCGGGGAGCGTGAGACAGTACGACCTGTGAGCAGCGACGACGCCCTCTCCTGGACCAACTGGGCCCGCACGGCCTCCGCCACCCCGCGCCGTCGGGCCTCGCCGCGCGACGAGGCGGAGCTGGGCGAGCTCGTCGCCCGCGCCGCCGCCGACGGGGTGCCGGTGCGCGCCGTCGGCGCGGGCCACTCCTTCACCCCCGCGGCCGTCACCGACGGGCTCCTGCTCGACCTGGACCGCATCGGCCTCGTCGAGCGGATCACCCGCGGCACGGGCGCGCCCGGTGCGGCCGACGCCGACGCGATCCTCGTGACCGTCGGGGCGGGCATCCGCCTGCACCGGCTCAACGAGGCCCTCGCGGCCGCGGGTCTCGCGATGCGCAACCTCGGCGACATCGACCGGCAGTCGATCGCCGGCGCGATCTCCACGGGCACGCACGGGACCGGGGCCCGCCTCGGCGGGCTCGCCACGCAGGTGCGCGGCGTCCGCGTCGTCGGGGCGGACGGCGAGGTGCGGGAGGCGTCGGCGACGCAGGACCGCGACCTGTTCGAGGTGAGCCGCCTGGGGCTCGGCGTCACGGGCGTCCTGTCGGCCGTCACGCTCGAGGTGGTGCCGGCGTTCCTGCTCCGCGCGCAGGAGGAGCCGTGGCCGCTGGACCGCGTGCTGGAGGGCCTCGGCACGCCGGACGACCCCGACGGGCTCGTCGGGGGCAACGACCACTTCGAGTTCTACTGGTTCCCCCACACGCGCCGGGCGCTGACCAAGCGCAACAACCGGCTCGCGCCCGACGAGGAGGCGGCAGAGCTCGAGCGCCTGCGGACCACCGGCCCCGGGCCGGTCGCGCGGGCGCGCACCTGGGTCGACGAGGAGCTGCTGTCCAACGGCGCGTTCGAGCTCGTCAACCGGCTCGCGACCGCGGTGCCGCGCGTCACGCCGCGGCTCAACGCCGTCTCGGCCCGCGCGCTCGCACCCCGGACCTACGTCGCGCCGTCGCACCAGGTCTTCGTCACCTCGCGCCGCGTCCGGTTCCGCGAGATGGAGTACGCCGTGCCGCGCGAGCACCTGGTGGACGTCCTGTCGAGCATCGACGGCTGGCTGAACCGGTCGGGCGAGCACGTGCCCTTCCCGGTCGAGGTCCGGTTCGCGGCGCCCGACGACGTCTGGCTCTCCACGGCGCACGGGCGCGAGACCGCGTACGTGGCGGTGCACCAGTACGCGCGCCTGCCGCACGAGCGGTACTTCGACGCCGTCGAGCGCATCGTCGCCGAGGTCGGCGGGCGCCCTCACTGGGGCAAGCTCCACGGGCTCGGCGCCGACAGGTTCCGCGAGCTCTACCCCCGGTTCGACGACGCCGTGGCGGTCCGCGACGCGGCGGACCCCGACGGGGTGTTCGCGAACGCATACACGGACCAGGTGCTCGGGCGCGCGCCGGGCGCGGCCCCGCGCGGCTGACCGCCGCTCGTCCGGCCCGCGGGCCCGTCGGTCAGGACACGGGCTCCGGGCCGTGCTCGCGCACCGGCGAGCCGTCGGGACGGAGCATGAGGGAGAGGACGTACTCGGCGAGCGCATGAAAGCTGCGGACCGCGGTCTCGTCGTCCTGCTCGACGAGCCAGGCGATCTCGATGCCGTCGATGTACCCGGCGACGACGCGCGAGAGGAAGCCCATGTCCATCGAGTAGGTGACGTTCCCGCGCTCGGCGACGTTCTCGAGGAAGCCGCGGGTCATCGCCCACGTCTGCTCCAGGTGCGTGTGCGCCACGGACCGCAGCGCGCGGCTGCGCACGCCCGCCGTCGCGAACTCGAACGTGAGGAGGCGCATGTGCCGGCGGGGCGTGAGCCCGCTCCAGAGCCCGTCGGCCGCCGCGTGCGCGAGCTGGACGACGTCGCCGTCGACGTCGAGGGCGGCGCGCACCGGCTCGGACGCGACGAGGGCGAGGCTGTTGCCCATCGCCTGGAGGAGCTCGTCCTTGTCCTCGAAGCAGTAGTGCACGACGCCGAGCGACACGCCGGCCTCGGCCGCGACGCCACGGATCGTGACGGCCTCGACGCCCTCCCGGACGGCGATGGTCATCGCCGCGTCGACGAGCTGGGCTCGGCGTTCTTCGACGGACATTCGGTTCATGTGCGATTCATCCCATGTGTCGTTCTTGGGAAAGTCAAACACATCGATGCGCTCTCAGCGATCGTAGTGTCTGCTCGTGGGCCTGGCACCCGGGACGCCGGGAGGCGAGAATGGCGAGCCGAGCCCGCTGAGCCCGTCACGCCCCCTGCTCCCGACGAAGGACGACCGTGCCCCGACCGCGCCCCCCTCGCACCCTCAGGACCCTCGCGACCCTCGCGACCCTCGCGACCGCGGCGCTCGCCCTCGCGGGCTGTGGTGGTCCTGCGGACGCCGGGGCCGACGACGCACCGGTCACGTACGACGTCCCCGAGGTCCCCGTCCGGGTCACCGCTCCCCCGGGCTGGGAGCGCGTCACCCGCGACGGAGCCTTCGTGCTGCGCGCGCCGAGCGGGTCGGGGTCGCAGGGCTTCCGGGCGAACGTCGTCGTGACGGGCACCCAGTCCGCGGCCACGCTCGAGCAGGCCGGCACGAGGACCGCCACGTCCGTCGACGCGATCCCGGGCTGGATCCTGGACGCCGACGGCCAGGGCACGACCACCCTCGGCGAGCTTCCCGCGTTCCGGGTCGCGGGCACGTACGAGACGGCCGGGACGGTCGTCGTGCAGGAGATCCTGGCGGTCCGGACGGGCGACGCGCCGGACGACTGGGTCGTCGACCTCACGGCCTCGTACGCCGACGGGGACGACGACGCCGCCGCGCAGACGCGCGCGATCCTCGAGAGCGTGCAGCTCGCCCCCACGGGCTGAGCTCATGCGGTCGGCGCCCCGACCGCGACGACGAGGGCCGTCGCGACGGCTGCGACGCCCTCGCCGCGGCCCGTGAGGCCGAGCCCGTCGGTCGTCGTGGCCGTGAGCGTGACGGGGGCCCCCGCGGCGGCCCCGAGGGCCGCCTCGGCCTCCGCGCGCCGGGTCCCGAGCCGCGGACGGTTGCCGATGACCTGGACGGCCACGTTCCCGATCTCGAACCCCGCCGCGCGCACGCGGCGCGCCGCCTCGGCGAGCAGTCGCGACCCGCTCGCCCCGGCCCACTCGGGCGCGCTCGTGCCGAAGTTCGACCCCAGGTCCCCGAGCCCCGTCGCCGAGAACAGCGCGTCGGCGGCGGCATGCGCCGCGACGTCCGCGTCCGAGTGCCCGGCGAGGCCGCGCTCGCCCGGCCAGAGCAGCCCGCCGAGCCACAGCTCCCGCACCTCGCCCTCAGGGGCGAACGCGTGCACGTCGACGCCGACGCCGGTGCGCGGCAGCGGCAGGGTGGCGCGTGGCGGCGCGCCCTCGGGGTGCTCGGCGGGCGTCGTCATCGTTCCTCCCGGAGGGTCAGCGCGGCGACGCGCAGGTCGTGGGCGGTGGTGATCTTGGCCGCCGCGGTGTCCCCGGGCACGACGTGGACGGGGAGCCCGAGCGCCTCGACGAGGCCGGCGTCGTCGGTCGCGGCGGACCGCTCGTCGTCCGCCCGGTGGGCCGCGGACTCGTGCGCCCGGACGAGGAGCGCCCGGTCGAACCCCTGCGGGGTCTGCACCGCGCGCAGGACCGCCCTGTCCACGGTCTCGGCCACGGGCTCCGCGTGCGACGGGTCGCCCGCCCGCGCGGCCGTCACGCGCTTGATCGTGTCCGTGACCGGCAGCCCCGGCACGACCGCGGCGTGGCCCGCGCGCACGGCCTCGACGACCCGGCGGACCAGCGCGGGCGGCGCGAGCGGCCGCGCCGCGTCGTGGACGAGCACGACGTCGACCGCGGGCTGCCCGGGGGTCGAGCGCTCCCCGGTCCCGGCGTCGATCCCGTCGGCGTCCAGCCCCGCGAGCAGGCCCGCGGCGACGGAGGCCTGGCGGGTGCCCGCGCCCTCGACGACCCGCACGGGCCGGTCGACCACCGGGTCGTCCCGGAGCAGCGCCGCGACGTGCTCCCGCAGGCCGGGCGGTGCCGTGACGACGATCGTGTCGACCGCACCGGACGCGCACAGCCGTCGCGCGGCGTGCACGACCAGCGGCAGGCCGTCGAGCTCGACGAGGGCCTTGGGCAGGTCGAGCCCGAGACGGGTCCCGGAGCCCGCGGCGGTGAGGACGGCAAGAGTCGGCACGGGCACACGCTACCCGGGCGGACGACGGGGAGGGCGCCGTCCGCACGGACGGCGCCCTCCCCGGTGGTCTGTCGCTCGGGCCGAGGCCCGGGACGTCAGGAGGCCAGCACCTCGTCGAGGATGGCCTCGGCCTTCTCCTCCTCGGTGTGCTCGGCCAGCGCGAGCTCCGAGACGAGGATCTGCCGGGCCTTCGAGAGCATGCGCTTCTCCCCCGCCGAAAGGCCACGGTCGGCGTCGCGGCGCGACAGGTCGCGCACGACCTCCGCGACCTTGATCACGTCGCCCGACGCCAGCTTCTCGAGGTTCGCCTTGTACCGACGCGACCAGTTGGTCGGCTCCTCGGTGTAGGGTGCACGCAGCACCTCGAAAACGCGGTCGAGACCCTCCTGGCCGACGACGTCACGCACGCCGACGAGGTCGACGTTCTCGGCTGGGACTTCGATGGTCAGGTCGCCCTGCGCGACCTTGAGCTTGAGGTAGATCTTGTCCTCTCCGCGGATGGTGCGCGTCTTGATCTCCTCGATCAGTGCGGCTCCGTGGTGCGGGTAGACAACGGTCTCGCCTACTGTGAACGTCATCTGTAGATGTCCCCTTTCGCGGTGGTCCACCTTACCACGCGGAAGGGCGGAAATCCGAGCCCCTGCGCCCCTTGACAACCCGCCCAGGACAACGTTTCCCCAGGTCAGCGCCGTGTCAGCGCGCCTCACGAACCTCGCGGGGAGGGCCACAGGGCCCCGCCGACCGCCGCCGGCCGCTCCCGACGCCCGCACGACGCCGCGTGACGCCGCTCACGCCCACGCCCCGCAGCGCCGGTTCCGGCCGCCCCGCCTCGCCCGACGCACTAGGCTGGGCGCGGAATCCAGTCCCCCCTCTCGCAGCCCTGGAGTGCACGTGACCCGCATCCCGACCCCCCGAGCAGCGACCCGTGCGGCGTCCCGAGCGACCGGCCGCGCGCGCTACTGGGCCGTTCCCCTCGTGGTCGCGAGCGTGGCCGTCGCGGCAGCCTGCTCCCCCATCGAGACGAACCGCCCCTACTCGCCGTCGGACGGTCTGCGCGTCAACCTCACCGACGACCTGCGCGGCCTCAACCTCCTCGTCGTGAGCGCGGCCGAGGGTGACGCCGGCGCGCTCGTCGGTGCCTTCGCGAACGACTCGACCGAGGACGTGGAGTTCGACGTGACGCCCGAGGGCGGCGACCCCGTGACCATCCCCGTCGCCGCCGGCGAGACCGTCTACCTCGGCACCGAGGACGGGTTCGACGCGCAGATCGGCCGCGTCGACGCGGCGCCGGGCGGCGTCCTGCCCGTGACGGTCAGCGTGACCTCGGGCGAGGAGCAGGCCATGTCGCTGCCCGTCCTCGACGGCACCCTCGAGGAGTACGCGCACCTGCTGCCGTGACGTGCGGGCCCGGGCCGGAAAAGGGCTCGGGCCGTGTCACCGGCTGCCGCTAGCCTTCGCGTGCCCGCCCTGACCGTCGTGGTCGGGGCACCTCCACGAAGGAACCCAGGTGACCCTGTCCCGTACCACCCGTCGGCCGCTCCTCCTCGTCGTGAGCGCCGTCGCCCTCGCCCTGACCGCGTCGGGCTGCGGCGCGATCCTCGACGAGATCAGCGGGCCGTCCGAGGCCCAGCGCGACGAGCCCGGTGGCGAGGTGACCGAGGCGTCGGACGCCGACGTCTTCTCGGTCCAGGTGGGCGACTGCATCGTGTCCTCGCGGCTCGACGACGCGGCCGAGATCGAGTCGGTACCCGTCGTCCCGTGCGCCGAGCCGCACGACCTCGAGATCTACGCCGAGACCGAGCTCCCCGAGGGCGAATACCCCGGCGAGGAGGCCATCACGGCGAGCGCCGAGGAGTTCTGCGCCGGGGAGTTCGAGCCGTTCGTCGGCCTGCCGTACGAGGAGTCGGCGCACGAGTACTGGTACTTCACGCCTCTCGAGGACGGGTGGAACGCGCAGGGCGACCGCGTCGTCCAGTGCGTCCTCGACACCAACGGCACAGACGTGACCGGGTCGCTCCAGGGCTCCGCGTCCTGACCTGACGCCCCGCACGACGGCGCCCCTCCCCCGCATGGGGAGGGGCGCCGTCGTCGGTTCGCCCGGCCCGCCAGGGCCGCCGGAGGTCAGGTCACCCGAAGCGGCCGGAGATGTAGTCCTCCGTGGCCTGCTGGGTGGGCGAGGAGAACATCGTCGCGGTGTCGTCCATCTCGATGAGGCGCCCCGGCTTGCCGGTCCCCGCGATGTTGAAGAACGCCGTGCGGTCGCTCACGCGCGCGGCCTGCTGCATGTTGTGCGTGACGATGACGATCGTGTACTCGTCCTTGAGCTCCGCGATGAGGTCCTCGATCGCGAGCGTCGAGATCGGGTCGAGCGCCGAGCAGGGCTCGTCCATGAGGAGCACCTGCGGCTTGACCGCGATGGCGCGTGCGATGCACAGGCGCTGCTGCTGCCCGCCGGAGAGGCCCGACCCCGGGCGGTCAAGACGGTCCTTCACCTCGTTCCACAGGTTCGCGCCGCGCAGGGACGACTCGACGAGGTCCTCGGCGTCGGACTTCGAGATCCGCTTGTTGTTGAGCTTGACCCCGGCGAGGACGTTCTCCTTGATGGACATCGTCGGGAAGGGGTTGGGCCGCTGGAAGACCATGCCGACCTGACGCCGGACGGCGACCGGGTCGACGTCGTCCCCGTAGAGGTCGACGCCCTCCATCGCGACCGTCCCCTCGACGCGCGCGCCGGGGATGACCTCGTGCATGCGGTTGAGGGTCCGCAGGAAGGTCGACTTGCCGCAGCCGGACGGGCCGATGAAGGCCGTCACGGACTTGGGGTCGATCGTCATGCCGACGTCCTGCACGGCGAGGAAGTCGCCGTAATAGATGTTGAGGTCCTTGACGTCGATGCGCTGTGCCATCGGAGCTGTCCTGTTCTAGCGGAGGGTCTTGGGGGCGAACCAGCGGGTGACGAGTCGCCCGACGAGGTTGAGCAGCATGACGATGAGGATCAGCGTCAGGGCGGCCGCCCAGGCCCGGTCGTAGTTGATGTCGGGGATGCACACGACGTCGGTGACGTTGCTGCAGGGCACCAGGCCCTGGCTGTACTGCCGGTACACGTACACGGGCAGCGTCATCATGCGGCCCTCGAAGAGGTTGCCGTTGATGGAGTCGACGACGCCGACGGTGATGAGGAGCGGCGCGGTCTCGCCGATGACGCGCGCGACGGCGAGCATGACGCCCGTCGTGATGCCCGCGATCGACGTGCGCAGCACGACGCGCACCACGGTGAGCCACTTGGGCACGCCGAGCGCGTAGGCCGCCTCGCGCAGCTCGTTGGGCACGAGGCGGAGCATCTCCTCGCACGAGCGGACGACGACGGGGATCATGAGGACGGACAGCGCGACCGAGCCGACGATGCCCATGCGCACCCCCGGCCCGAAGATCACGGCGAAGAGCGCGTACGCGAAGAGGCCGGCGACGATCGACGGGATGCCCGTCATGACGTCGACGAAGAACGTCACCGCGCGCGCCAGCGGCCCGCGGCCGTACTCGACGAGGTAGATCGCGGCGAGCAGGCCGATCGGGACCGAGATCACCGCGGCGCCCAGCGTGATGAGCAGCGTGCCGAGGATCGCGTGGTAGATGCCGCCTGCGTCCATGCCGCCGAACACCCCGCGCATGGAGTGCGTGAGGAAGTAGACGTCGAACCGCTCCATGCCGTGCACGACGACGGTCCACGCGACCGACACGAGCGGCACCATCGCGAGGGCGAACGCGCTCCACATGAGGACCGTCATCGTGCGGTCCTTGCGGCGGCGGCGGGCGTCCGCGCCGCGCAGGAGCGCGCGGACGGACGCGGTGCGCTCCGGGTCGGGGGCGGAGGCCCCGCGCGCGGGGCTGGTGCTGAGGGCGCTCATCAGTTGGCTCCCGAGAAGTCCTTGCGCCGCGCGACGATCGCGCGGGCGCCCATGTTGACGAGCAGGGTGATGAGGAACAGCGCGAGGCCGGTCGCGATGAGCGCGCTCACCCCGAGCGGGTTGGCCTCGGGGAAGTCGGCCGCGATGTTCGCGGCGATCGTCTGCTGCTGCCCGGCCTGCAGGATCTTGAACGAGTAGAGGAGCCCGGGCGAGAGGATCATCAGCACGGCCATCGTCTCGCCGAGCGCACGACCGAGGCCGAGCATCGCGGCCGAGATGACGCCCGAGCGGCCGAACGGGATGACCGCCGTGCGGATCATCTCCCAGCGCGTCGCGCCGAGCGCGAGCGCCGCCTCCTCGTGGAGCTTGGGCGTCTGGAGGAACACCTCGCGGCTCACGGCGGTGATGATCGGCAGGATCATCACGGCGAGCACGAGCGCGACGGTGAGCAGGACGCGGCCGGTCGGCGAGGCAGGCCCGGCGAAGAGCGGGAACCAGCCGAACGTGTCCGCGAGCCACGACCACACCGGCACGACGATCGGCGGGAGCACGAGCGAGCCCCACAGGCCGTAGACGACGCTGGGGATCGCCGCGAGCAGGTCGACGACGTACCCGAGGGTGGACGCGAGACGGCGCGGCGCGTAGTGCGAGATGAAGAGCGCGATCCCCATGGCGACCGGCGTCGCGAGCAGGAGCGAGAGCGCGGCCGCGAGGAGCGTGCCGAAGATCAGCGGCCCCACGAAGGACACGAGCGACGCGCCCTCCGGGAACCAGGACACCTCCTCGGACAGCACGTCCCCGCCCGCGGTGAGCGCGGGCCACGCGCGGAGCACGAGGAAGATCGCGACCGCGGCGAGGACGGCGAGGATGAGCCCCCCGGCGCCGGTCGCCGTCCATCGGAACGCACGGTTCACGCCGCGGTCGGTGTTCCGCGCACGACGGCGCGGGGCGCCCGGGCGTGGCGCGCCGGACGGGCCGCCCGGCGCGGGGCCCGGCGTCGTGGGTGGGGCTGTGGTGGTCACTCGTGCTCCCGGTGCATGCGGTCCTGCTGCGTGAGGTCTGGGCTGCGGACGATCTCGCGGATCAGGGGCGGCGGGGCCCGTAGGCCCCGCCGCCCCCCTGGTCCGAGAGTCGTCAGCCGGCGGCGCCGACCGTGATGGACTCGATGGCCGCGTGGACGTCCGTGCGCAGGTCCTCCGAGATCGGCGCGTTGCCCGCGGCCGACGCGGAGGCCGACTGGCCCTCCTCGCTCGAGATGTAGGTGAGGAACGCCTTGACGAGGTTGCCCGCCGCCTCGTCCTCGTAGCTGGTGCACGCGATCGCGTACGAGACGAGGACCAGCGGGTAGGCGCCGGCCTCGGTCGTCGTGCGGTCCAGCTCGACCGCGATGTCGTGCTCGGCACGACCCTCGACGCGCGGCGACGCGTCGACGACCTTCGCGGCGGCCTCGGGCGAGTACGAGACCCACTCCTCGCCGACCTTGATGCTCGCGGTGCCGAGGTCGCCGGCCTTCGAGGCGTCGGCGTAGCCGATCGTGCCCTCGCCGCCCTGGACGGTCTGCACGACGCCGGACGTGCCCTGCGCGGACTCGCCGCCCTGCGTCGGCCAGTCGCCGCTCGGCTCGTGGCCCCACGCGTCGCCCGCCGTCGCGGCGAGGTACTCGGTGAAGTTCTCGGTCGTGCCCGACTCGTCGGAGCGGTGGACCGGCGTGATCGCGAGGTCCGGGAGCGTCGCGTCGGGGTTGTCGGCGGCGATCTCCGGCGCGTTCCACTGCGTGATCGTGCCGTTGAAGATGCCCGCGATCGTGGCCGGCGCGAGGTTGAGCTCCGCGACGTCCGGCAGGTTGTAGATGATGGCGATCGGGCTGACGTAGACGGGGAGGTCGATCGCGCCGTCGGGGCCGCACACGGCCTGCGACTGCGTGATCTCCTCCTCCTTGAGCACCGCGTCCGAGCCGGCGAACGCGACGCCGCCCTCGAGGAACTGGGTGCGACCGCCACCGGAACCGACCGGGTCGTAGTTCACGGTGACGTCGGGGTTCGCGCTCTGGAACCCGGCGCGCCACGCCTCCATGGCGGACTCCTGCGAGCTCGCGCCCGCACCGTTGAGCTCACCGCTGAGGTCGCTCGCGGTCTCGGAGGAGCCCTCGGAGGAACCGTCGGTGGCACCGTCGGCGCTGCCGACGGGGTCGTCCGACCCGCAGGCGGCGAGGGTCAGCGCGAGCGCACCGATCGCGACGGCGGATCCAGCACGGGAGAATCGGCTGAGCTTCACTCTTCGTTCCATCCTGTTCAAGCGTCTCGTGGCACCAGCGAGCGCCGGTGACGAGCCCGACGCTAGGAGCGCCGGGTGACGCGTTCCCCGAGAGCGGGTGAACGAGGGATGAACAGTGCACAGACCTTCCGTGCCACGTTCCCGGCCGGGTCGGGCAGGCGTCGGTCCGGGCCTCCGCGCCGCACGACGACGGCCCCGGCGCGTCCGTGAGGGACGCGCCGAGGCCGTTCGTGCGCTGTGCCGGAGGGGTCAGGCCTGGCCGACGCCGTCCGCGATCTTGTACCCCAGGCCACGCACCGTGAGCAGGTAGCGCGGGCTCGCGGGCTCGGGCTCGATCTTCGACCGGATGCGCTTCACGTGGACGTCGAGCGTCTTCGTGTCGCCCACGTAGTCCGTGCCCCAGACCCGGTCGATGAGCTGCCCGCGTGTGAGCACGCGCCCCGCGTTGCGCAGCAGCAGCTCGAGGAGCTCGAACTCCTTGAGGGGGAACGGCACGACCTCGCCGTCGACGCTCACCGTGTGCCGCTCGACGTCCATGCGGACCGGACCGACCTCGAGCGCGCTCTCCGCGACGACCTCGCCCCCGTTCTCGCCGCCCTTGCGGCGCAGCACGGCGCGTACGCGCGCGAGCAGCTCGCGGAACGAGTACGGCTTCGTCACGTAGTCGTCGGCGCCCAGCTCGAGACCCACGACCTTGTCGATCTCCGAGTCCTTCGCCGTGAGCATGATGACGGGCACGTCGCCGCGCTGCCGCAGCTCGCGGCACACCTCGGTGCCGCTCAGCCCGGGGAGCATGAGGTCGAGCAGGACGAGGTCCGCCCCGTCCGCGTCGAACCGCTCCAGCGCCTCGGTGCCCGTCGCCGCCTCGACGACGTCGAAGCCCTCGCGTCGCAGCTGGTACGTCAACGGGTCGCGGTACGACTCCTCGTCCTCCACCACCAGGATGCGCGTCACGCGCCTACCTCCTTGTTCTGAACGTCGTCGGGTGCGGGGGTCTCCACGGCCCGCCGCACGTCGTGCTGCACGGGCACGGGGACGGCCCCGGCCGTGCCCTCGTCCCGCGCCGCGTCGTGGACCGTGCCCGACGGCGCGACGTGCGCCTGCCCGGCCGGCACGTCCGCCGCGGGGATCCGGAGCGTGAAGGTCGAGCCGCGCCCGGGCTCGGACCACATGGTGACCTCGCCACCGTGGTCGGCCGCGACGTGCTTGACGATGCTGAGGCCGAGGCCTGTCCCGCCGGTGTCGCGCGAGCGCGCGGGGTCCACCCGGTAGAACCGCTCGAACACGCGGGCCTGCTCGTCGGCCGAGATGCCGATGCCCTGGTCCACCACGGCGATCTCGACCAGGTCGTCCGCGAGCGAGACGCCGACGCCGACGCGCGTGTTCTCGCCCGAGTAGGCGACCGCGTTGTCGAGCAGGTTGCGCACAGCGGTCACGAGCAGGTTGTGGTCCCCGTACACGGCGGCGTCGAGCTCTCCCCCGGTCGTGAGCGTGATGCCCTTGCCCTGCGCGGTCGTGCGCGCGCGGTCCACCGCCTCCTCGATCACGCCCCGCACCGGCACCACCGTGACCTCCTGGAGCGCACCCGCGACCTGGAGCCGCGAGAGCTCGATGATCTCCTGCACGAGCGCGGAGAGGCGCGTCGCCTCCGACTGCATGCGCGCGGAGAACCGCCGCACCGCCACCGGGTCGTCGGCGGCGTCCTGCACCGTCTCGGCGAGCAGCGCGAGCGCCCCGACCGGCGTCTTCAGCTCGTGGGACACGTTCACGACGAAGTCGCGGCGGATCGCCTCGACGCGCCGCGCCTCCGTGCGGTCCTCCGCGAGGACGAGCATGTGCTGCGGGCCCACCTGCGCGACGCGGACCTGGAGCATGACCGTGCCCCGGCCGACCGGACCGCGCGGGAGCTCGAGCTCCTCGTCACGGATCACGCCGTCCCGGCGCACGTCGTCGATCATGTCCCGGATGGCCGCGTGCGCGATCGCGTCGCCCCGCACCACGCCCAGCGCGTACGCCGGCGGGCTGGCCCGCACCACCTCGCCCTCCTCGTCCAGGACGACGGCGGCCGACCGCAGCACGGCCAGCACCCGGACGAGACCCTCGTCGAGCTCGGGTGCCGGCTCCGCCCGCGCAGCACGCTGCTGGCGCTCGCTCACGCGGAACGCGATGGCCGCGATCACGCCGACCACGACGCCCACGACGCCGGCGGCCAGCACGGTCGCGCCCTCGATGAGACTCTCGGCTTGCACACCTCCAGCCTACGGTCGCGTGCGCGCCCGACCGGTCGATACGGCGCCCCGCAGGCGCGAGCCGCCAAGAGTTCACCTGGCGGCGCCCTGGAGTTCACCGCCCGGTCGACCGCGCCTGCGAGCGTGACAGGAGCCGACGGCGTGCCCGGGCGCCGCCCGGCGCGCAGGGGTGCACGCCGTCACGGACCGGACCGACCGGTCACGACGAGAGGGAAGCGATGCGGGAGATCTTCGAGGCCGAGCTGAAGCAGGTCGGCGACGACCTGGCCGAGATGAGCCGGCTGGTGGAGTCCGCTGTGAACCGCGCCGGGCAGGCGCTGCTCACGGCGGACCTGCAGCTCGCGCAGTCGGTCATCGGCGACGATCACACGATCGACGCCCTCGAGCGCGAGCTCGACGAGCGCTGCGTGCTCCTCCTCGCGCAGCAGCAGCCCGTCGCCACCGACCTGCGGGTCGTGGTCAGCGCGCTGCGCATGAGCGCCACCCTGGAGCGCATGGGCGACCTCGCCCGGCACATCGCCCAGGTCGCGCGCGGCCGCTACCCGGCCCGCGCCATCGAGCCGTCGCTCCACCGGACGTTCGAGCAGATGCACGACGCCGCCGTGCGCGTCGCCCGCCGGACGACGACGCTCCTCACCACGCGCGACCTCACCGTCGCCGCGAACATCGAGCGCGACGACGACCTGCTGGACAAGCTCCACCAGGACACCTTCACCGCGCTGCTCGACGGCACGTGGACGGGGACCCCGCAGGAGACGGTCGACGTCACGCTCGTGGGCCGCTACTACGAGCGCTTCGGCGACCACGGCGTCTCCATCGCCAAGCGCGTGACGTACCTCGTCACCGGCGACTTCGCCGACGACCGCGGCACCCCCGCCGGCTCCGCCCGCGCGTCTGCCTGACGACGGGGCCACGGCCCTGCCCCCGAGGTAGAGCCTCAGGCCTCGAGGTAGAGCCCGCGAAGCTCTACGTCGGTGCCGTTGGTTCTACCTCGCGGGACCACGCTTCTACCGCACGCACGACAGACGACCGTGGCCCGTCCGGATTCCCGGACGGGCCACGGTCGTCTCTGCGTGCGGGCTGTCAGCGGCCCTGGTTGGCGACCGCGGCAGCGGCCTCGGCGGCGGCCTCGGGGTCGAGGTAGCGGCCGCCCTTGGTGATCGGCTTGAGGTCCTCGTCGAGCTCGTAGAGCAGCGGGATGCCGGTCGGGATGTTGAGCGCGGCGATGTCCTCGTCGGAGATGCCGTCGAGGTGCTTGACGATCGCGCGCAGCGAGTTGCCGTGCGCCGCGACGAGGACGGTCTTGCCCGCCTTCAGGTCCGGGACGACCTCGCCGTCCCAGTACGGCAGGGCGCGCTCGAGCACGTCCTTGAGGCACTCGGTGCGCACGACGGGGGCGTCGGCGTAGCGCGGGTCCGCGTCCTGCGAGAACTCGGAGCCGAGCTCGATCTCGGGCGGCGGGACGTCGTACGAGCGGCGCCAGAGCATGAACTGCTCCTCGCCGAACTCCTCGAGCGTCTGCTTCTTGTTCTTGCCCTGGAGGGCGCCGTAGTGGCGCTCGTTGAGGCGCCACGACCGCTTCACGGGGATCCAGTGACGGTCCGCGGCGTCGAGCGACAGGTTCGCCGTCGTGATCGCGCGGCGCAGGAGCGAGGTGTGCACGACGTCGGGCAGGACGCCGGCCTCGGTGAGGAGCTGACCGCCGCGCTTCGCCTCCTCGGTCCCCTTCTCCGACAGGGCGACGTCCACCCAGCCGGTGAACAGGTTCTTGGCGTTCCATTCGCTCTCGCCGTGGCGGAGCAGCACGAGGGTGTAGGTCATGGGCTCCATCCTGCCGCACGGCCCGCCGCGCGGGCACCCGCGTCCCACGTGGTGGTGACCGTCGCCGTCGGGCGTGGGACGAAGGTCCGGGAATCGGGCGGACGGCGCGCACGTTGCCCCGGACATGCCGATCGACGGAGAGTACGCCCCCAGCCCGAGCGCCTGGTCCCGCAAGCAGGCCGAGTCCTACGAGTCGTCCGGAGGGACGCGCAGCACGACCCTGAACGGGATGCCGGTGGTCGTGCTCACGACCCTCGGCCGACGCACCGGCAAGGTCCGCAAGACGCCGCTCATGCGGGTCGAGCACGACGGCGCGTACGCGGTCGTCGCGTCGCTGGGCGGCGCCCCTGCGCACCCCGTCTGGTACCACAACGTCCTGGCGCACCCCCAGGTCGAGCTCCAGGACGAGGCCGAGCGCCACGACTACGTCGCGCGCGAGGTCCACGGCGAGGAGAAGGCGCTCTGGTGGGAGCGCGCCGTCGCGGCCTACCCGCCGTACGCGGACTACCAGCAGAAGACGTCGCGCGAGATCCCCGTCCTGGTCCTGGAGCGCACCGCACCGGACGCCTGACCCGCAGCGAGGTCCGCGCGGCGTCAGCGCGCCGCGCGGACCTTGCGCGCCTGCGCGTAGACGTCGAGCATGCGCAGCGCGGCGGTGTCCCAGCCGAACCGCTCGCCCGCGCGCCGGGCGCCGTCGCCGAGCGTGGCGAGGCGCTCGTCGTCGGCGAGCAGGTCGCCGAGCACGCGCGCCCACGTCTGCGGGTCGTGGTCGGGCACGAGGACGCCGGAGACCTGGTCCTCGACCACCGTCCGCAGCCCGCCGACGGCGGCCGCGACGACGGGCGTGCCGCTCGCCTCGGCCTCGGCCGCGACGAGCCCGAACGACTCGTTGTGCGACGGCACGGCGACGACGTCGGCCGCCCGGTACCACTGCGCGAGCTCGTCCCGTGGGACCGGCGGGCGCACGACGAGCCGGTCGCTCACCCCGACCTGGTAGGCGAGCGCCTCGAGCTCGCGCACCGCCGTCGGGCGCCCGCTCGGGCCGCCCAGCACGACGAGAGTCGGCACGGGCTCCCCGCGCTCCGCGAGGACGCCGAGCGCCCGGACGAGCACGTCCGGGCCCTTGAGCGGCTGCACGCGCCCCGCGAAGAGCACGAGGCCGCCGGTGGTCGGCAGTCCCAGCCCGGCACGCAGCGCCCGGCGCCGCTCCCGCCGCGCGGCGCCGTCGGCCGCCGACGCGCTGCCGGGGTCCGGGGAGAACAGGTCGAGGTCGACGCCCGGCGGCACGACGTGCACGCGCGCGGGGTCGGCGGCGTAGTCGCGCACGAGGTCGTCCGCCTCGGCGTCCGTGCTCGCGACGAGCGCGTCCGCCTCGGCGACGACCTGCTCCTCCCCGATGATCCGCCCCAGGGGCTCGGGCGCGTCGCCCGGGGCGAGCGCGGCGTTCTTCACGCGCGCGAGCGTGTGCATGGTGTGCACGAGCGGGACGTCCCAGCGGTCGGCCGCGAGCCAGCCCACCTGCCCGGAGAGCCAGTAGTGGGTGTGGACGACGTCGTACCAGCCCTCGTGGTGCCGCGCCTCCGCACGCAGCACCCCCGCCGTGAAGGCGCAGAGCTGGCCGGGCAGGTCGTTCTTGTCGAGCCCCTCGAAGGGCCCGGCGACGACGTGGCGCACCGTCACACCGTCGGACACCTCGACCTTGCGGGGCTGGCTCGAGGCCGTGGCGCGCGTGAAGATCTCGACCTGCGTGCCGCGGCGGGCGAGCGCGTGCGCGAGCTCCGTGACGTAGACGTTCATGCCGCCCGCGTCGCCCGTGCCCGGCTGGTCGAGGGGCGACGTGTGCACGGAGAGCATGGCGACCCGCAGCGGGGTCGACGGGTCCGGGGAGACGCCCTCCGGCAGCTCGAGCGCGGTCACGGCGGCTCAGGCCTCCACGACGCACGCCGGGGCGGGCAGCGCGAGCACGTCGACCACGTGGGCGGCACCGTCCGAGCGGCGCACGCGCAGGAGCGCGAGGTTCGACGTCGGCCCCTCCCCCGCGGAGGCGGACTCCGGCCGCTCGATGAGCGGGTCGTCGTTCTGGTTCGCGACGACGACGAGGTCGTGCAGCGGCTCGTCGGGAGCCCCGGAGCCGGCGAGGACGGCGAAGTGGCGCGGCCAGGCGCCGCCCACCGGGGAGTCCGCGAGGTGGCGCAGCGAGGGGACGCCGCCGTCGGGCCCGGGCTCGACCGCGTGCACGGCGAGCACGTCGGCGCCGCGCACCGCGACGAGGACGCGCGTGCCGTCCGCCGAGACCGCGACGTGCGAGGGGTAGTTCCCGCCGCTTGCAGGGGCGGCGGCGTGCGTGACGTCGTAGCGCGCGACCACGTCGTACGTGCGCGCGCCGTCGGGGCCGTCGACCGGGGCGAGGACGAACAGGGCCGGGTCGAGCTCGCCGACCACGACGAGGTGCCCGGACGGCAGCGCGGCGAGGTGGCGCGGACCGGTCCCCGGCGGGAAGGTCGCGACGACGCGCGGGGCCGAGCCGTCGGGTGCCGCGGGGTCGTGCCGGCGCAGCTCGTCGGTCCCCAGGTCGACGACGAGCACGTCGCCGCTGCCGTCGTCCGCCGCGCCGAGGTGCGCGAGCGGGGCGACGAAGTGGGCGTGCGGGCCCTCCTGGCGGTCGGTGACCGGACCCGTTCCCGCGTGGCCCTGGCGGCGCACCGCGGTGCCGGGCCGGTCGTCCGCTGCGGCGAGCGCGCCGTCCGCGGCGGTCGCGACGGCGGTCAGGACGCCGTCCCCGTAGTTCGCGACGAGCACGTCCCCGCTCACGACGACGTGGCACGGGTACGAGCCGCCCGTGGCGACGCGCTCGCCCCGGGGCGCGAGGCCGCCGTCGGGCCCGACCGCGAACGCCGACACCGAGCCGGCCTCCGTCTCCCCCACCGCGTACAGCGTGTCGTCGTCGAGCGCGAGGAACGACGGCGACGGCGACTCGGCTGCCAGCACCCCGCCCACGAACGACCCGGTCCCGGCCGCGGCGTCGACGTCGAGCCCGACCCGCCAGACGCCCTCCGCACCGCCGTTCGCCGGGTGCGGGTAGGTGCCGATCCAGAGGGCGCGGGTCGCGGAGGTCATGACCCGAGCCTAGTTCTCCGGACGCGTGCCACCGGCACCCGCCGGACCGTGACCGGCGGTCGGCTCGACGTCCGCGGACGCGAGAGCGCCCCGCCGACGGACTCGTCGGCGGGGCGCTCCGGTGCTCGTGCGGCGTCGCGTCAGTGCGCGGCGTCGAACGCCGTCTGGATCTCCTGGGAGATGCGGCCGCGGTCGTTCACCGTGTAGCCGTTGGCGCGTGCCCACTCGCGGACCTCGGTCGCGCGGGCCGAGCCCGAGGATCGGCCGCTGCGGCGTGCGGGGCGGGCCGTGCTCGTGCGGGACGAGACCTTGCGCGCGTTGCCGACCCAGGACGCGAATGCGTCGCGCAGCTCCTGCGCATTCTTGGTGCTGAGGTCGATCTCGTAGGAGACGCCGTCGAGCGCGAACGTGACGGTCTCGTCGGCCGCGCCCCCGTCGAGGTCGTCGACGAGAATTACCTGGACTTTCTGGGCCACTGTGGTTACCTCACGCTTCACAGGAATGATTGTCCTCGTCAGGATGCATCGAAAACTCGGGACCGTCAATTGGCCGCGCCGTTGTCCGGCACGTGTCTCTCGCGGCTTAGCCCACCATTCCTGGACGCAAGTACATCATCTCGCGGCTATTTGCACGCGCTAACGGGCGATGCTCAGGAGTCGCGCGCGGGCGCGACATTCCCGCCGACACCCGATTCCTGCTCCGCGTCCAGGCGCGCGAGGGCGGCGCGCTCGTTGCGGTCGGCGCGCACGATGGCGCGCATCGCCACGTAGAAGAGCACGCCGACACCGATCGAGGGGATCAGTGCCGCGACGGTGGGCCAGATGTCCATGCTGTCGATCCTAGGTCTTGGGCGCGTTATTGCTGCGCGGGCTTCACGAGCGGGAAGAGGATGGTCTCGCGGATGCCGAGGCCGGTGAGCGCCATGAGCAGGCGGTCGATGCCCAGGCCCATACCGCCCGACGGGGGCATCGCGTACTCCATCGCGGTGAGGAAGTCCTCGTCGATGCGCATGGCCTCCTCGTCGCCGGCGGCCGCGAGCAGCGCCTGCGCCTCGAAGCGCTGGCGCTGGACCACCGGGTCCACCAGCTCGGAGTATGCCGTCGCGAGCTCGACGCCCCGCACGTAGAGGTCCCACTTCTCGACCTGGCCACGCACCGCCCGGTGGTCGCGCGTGAGCGGGGAGGTCTCGACGGGGAAGTCGCGCACGAACGTCGGCGCGACGAGGTGGTCGCCCACCAGGTGCTCCCAGAGACCCTCGACGAGCTTTCCGTGGTTGACGTTCTTCGGGTCGAAGGTGAGCTCGAACTTGTCGGCGTACGTCAGCAGCGACTCGACCGACGTCTCGGGCGTGATCGCCTCGCCCAGCGCGTCCGAGAGCGAGTCGTACATCTTCAGCTGCGTCCATTCGCCGCCGAGGTCGTATTCCGTGCCGTCGGCAAGCGTGACCAGGGTCGTCCCGAGCGCGTCCTGCGCGGCCCGCTGCACGAGGTTCTGGGTGAGCGCCGCCATGGTGTCGTAGTCGCCATAGGCCTCGTACGCCTCGAGCATCGCGAATTCCGGGGAGTGCGTGGAGTCCACGCCCTCGTTGCGGAAGTTGCGGTTGATCTCGAACACCTTCTCGACGCCGCCGACGGCCGCGCGCTTGAGGAACAGCTCCGGCGCGATACGCAGGAACAGGTCGATGTCGAAAGCATTCATGTGCGTCTCGAACTGGCGCGCCGCCGCGCCTTCCGGACGCGTCTGGAGCATGGGCGTCTCGACCTCGACGAAACCACGCTCCCAGAAGTTCTCGCGGATCGAGCGCACGACGGCGGCCCGCAGGCGCACCGTGTCCCGGGCGGCCGGGCGCGCGATGAGGTCCACGTAGCGCTGGCGCACGCGCGCCTCCTCCGAGAGCTCCTTGTGGAGCACGGGGAGCGGGCGCAGCGCCTTCGCGGCGATCTGCCACCGGTCGGCGAAAACGCTCAGCTCGCCGCGGCGCGAGCTGATGACGCGGCCGTGCGCGAAGAGGTGGTCTCCCAGGTCGACGTCCGCCTTGAACGACGCGAGCGACTCCTCGCCGACGACGGCCTGGCTCAGCATGACCTGGAGGCGGTTGCCCTCGCCGTCCTGGAGCGTGACGAAGCACAGCTTGCCCGTGTTGCGCAGGAACACGACGCGACCGGCGACGCCGACCTCGTCCTGCGTCTCCTCGCCCGTCTCCAGGTGCGCGTACGCGGCCCGGACGTCGGCGATCGTCGTCGTGCGCGGGACGGACACGGGGTACGGCTGGTCGCCGCGCGCGAGGATCCGCTCGCGCTTCTCGCGGCGGACCTGCATCTGCTCCGGCACGTCGTCGACGTGCTCCTCGGGCTCGCGCGCGTCAGGAGAAGGGGTTCCGGCGGGGGAGGTCACCCGAGGATTCTACCGACGCTCGCACGCCGTCGAGGTAGAGGCCTGGTACCAGGGCTCTACCTCGCGGTACCAGGGCTCTACCTCGGCGGGAGGGTGGGCAGGAGGTCGAGGGCGAGGTCGAGGATCGGGGCCGAGTGGGTGAGCGCGCCGACCGAGAGGTAGTCGACCCCGGTGCCCGCGACCTCGCGCGCGCGGTCCAGGGTGAGGTTGCCCGTGGCCTCGAGCTCGACCTTCGCCGGGACGCCGTCCTTCCCCTCGCGGGCCCGGACGGCGGCGACCGTCTCGGCGAGCACCGGCGTCGGCATGTTGTCGAGCAGGAGGAAGTCCGCGCCCGCCGAGACGGCCTCGAGCGCCTGCGCCGTCGTGTCCGCCTCGACCTGGACGAGCACGTCGGGGAACGTGCGGCGGATCGCGTCGATCGCGGCGCTCACCGAGCCGGCGGCCACGACGTGGTTGTCCTTGACCATCGCGACGTCGTAGAGGCCCATGCGCTTGTTCGTGCCTCCGCCGGCGCGCACCGCGTACTTCTCCAGGGCGCGCAGGCCGGGCGTCGTCTTGCGCGTGTCGAGCACCTGCGCGCCCGTGCCGGCGAGCTCGCGCGCCCACGCGCGCGTCGCCGTCGCGACGCCCGACGCGCGGCTCGCGAGGTTGAGCAGCGTGCGCTCGGCCGCGAGGAGCACCTGGACCGGCCCCGTGAGCGCGGCGAGGACGCGGCCGCGACCCACTGCCGTGCCGTCGGACGCGACGAACGTCACCTCGACGGGCGGGAGCCCGAACCGCTCGGCGACCTGCCGCGTCACCTCCTCGACGACGACGAGCCCCGCGACGACCCCGTCCGCGCGCGCCACGAGGTGCGCCGTCCCGGTGGCCGACGGCGGCACGGTCGCCTGCGTCGTGACGTCGCGGCCCGGCGCGACGCCCAGGTCCTCGTCGAGCGCCCGCGCGACGGTCTCGGCGATCCACGCCGGGTCGAGCCCCGGCTCGACGCGTGACGGGGCGGGCGGCGCGGCGCCGTCGGACGGGGAGGCGGGTACGGGCTCGGCAGGGCTGCTCACGGTCCCCCACCGTATCCGCTCGTCCGCGAGCAGAGGCTCCGCGTCCGGCAGGGGCGGCGGTCGCGTCCCGTCGACCCGCGCCGAGCCCGGGGTTGTCGTCCGACATGGGCGCGAACCCGTCGACAACCCCGGGTTCGGCGGGGCGGCCACGGCCGAGCGGAGCGGGTCCGTCAACGGACGAGCAGCGTCCCGTCCGCGTCGAGAGACACGAGCACGCGGCGCTCCCACGCCGGGTCGGTGTCCGGGAAGTCGGTGCGGAAGTGGCCGCCACGGCTCTCGGTGCGCAGCGCCGCGGCCGCGGTGAGCGCGGTCGCGACCTGGTGCACGTTCGTCGTCTCCCACTCCGCGGCCTGCGGCTGCGCGACGACGTCGCTCGCCTCGTGCGCGTCGGTACGGACCGCGGCGAGGCGGGCCGCGGCGGCGGCGAGGCCGTCGCCGTCGCGGATCACGCCGGGACCGGCTGAGGCGATCGACTGGATCCGCGAGCGCGCCGCGGCCGCGACGAGCGCCGACGCGCCGGGACGTCGGACGGGCTCGACCGGCTCGAGCTCGCCCGCCGCGACCCGGTCGGTGATCTGGCGCGCCGCGCGGTGCGCGAACACGAGCCCCTCGAGCAGCGAGTTGGACGCGAGCCGGTTGGCGCCGTGGACCCCCGTGCACGCGACCTCGCCGATGGCGTAGAGCCCGTCGACGGTCGAGCGCCCGTGCAGGTCCGTCACGACGCCGCCCGAGTGGTAGTGCTGGGCCGGCGCCACGGGCACGGGCTCCTCGGTCCAGTCGAGACCGTTCTCCGCGAGCCGCTCGGTGATCGTCGGGAAGCGCGAGCGCAGGAAGTCGGCGCCGAGGTGTCGCGCGTCGAGCAGCACGTGGTCCGAACCCGTGGCAGCCATCTGCCGCACGATCGCGTGCGCGACGACGTCGCGCGGCGCGAGCTCGGCCATGGGGTGCTGCGCGGGCATGAAGCGGTGTCCGTCGGTGTCGAGGAGGATCGCGCCCTCGCCGCGCACCGCCTCGGAGATCAGCGGGAGCTGCCCGCGCGCGCCGAGCCCGAGCCACAGGACCGTCGGGTGGAACTGGACGAACTCGAGGTCGCCGAGCGTCGCACCCGCGCGGAGCGCCGCGGCGATGCCGTCGCCCGTCGCCTGCGGCGGGTTGGTCGAGGAGCGGAACACCTGGCCCACTCCCCCGGTCGCGAGCACGACCGCGCGCGCGAGCACCGCGCCGACGCCGTCGCGCGTGCCCTCGCCGCGCACGTGGAGCGTGGCTCCGCAGGCACGCGGGGCGCCGTCGGGACCCTCACCCGTGAGGACGTCGAGCACGAGCGCGTTCTCGATGACCTCGATGCCCGGGTCGCTGCGCACCGCGTCGAGCTGCGCGACCAGTGCACGAGAGATCTCGGCCCCCGTCGCGTCGCCGCCCGCGTGCGCGATGCGGTCCGCGTGGTGACCGCCCTCGCGCGTCAGCGCGATGTCGCCGTTCTCGGCGCGGTCGAAGTTCGCGCCGCGGGCCACGAGCTCGCGCACGCGCGCGGGACCCTCGGTGACGAGCACCTCGACCGCGGCCGGGTCGCACACCCCGACGCCCGCGACGAGCGTGTCCGCCAGGTGCGCCTCCGGCGAGTCCTCGGGGTCGAGGGCCGCCGCGATGCCGCCCTGCGCCCACACGGTCGAGCCCGACGACAGCTCGCCCTTGGTGACGAGCAGGACGCGCGGCACGCGCGTGCGCAGCTCGAGCGCCGCGGTGAGTCCCGCGATGCCCGACCCGACGACGACGACGTCCGCCGTCGTCGTCCAGCCCGGCGCCGGGGCCGCGAGGGTCCGGGCGAGCACGGGAGCGCCGGGCCCGCCGCGTCCGCTCACGCGGGGCGCACCGCGGACGCGACGCCGGCCCCGCCGTCGCCGCCACGGAACGGGGCGAACGGCAGGCCGCTCGCCTCGAGGCCGTGTCCCGCGGGCACGAGGCCGGGCTCGTCCGAGAGCTCGACGATCCGGTTCTGCTCGTCCACGAAGACGACGTTCGGCAGGTAGGTGCGCGCGTCGGCGTCGTCGAGCATGCCGTAGGCGATGAGGATGACGACGTCGCCCGGCTTCACGAGGTGCGCGGCGGCGCCGTTGATGCAGACCTCGCCGGCGCCGCGCTCCCCCGGGATGACGTACGTCGTCAGGCGCGCGCCGTTGGTGACGTCCACGACGTCGACCTGCTGGCCCGGGTAGAGGTCCGCGGCGTCGAGCAGGTCGGCGTCCACGGTGATCGAGCCGACGTAGTGCAGGTCGGCCTGCGTCACCGTCGCGCGGTGGATCTTGCCGATCATCATGGGGCGCTGCAAGGACGCCGGACGACGCTGCGGGCTCGACGGGGTCTGCGCGGTCACGCGGTACCTCCAGGTGCGGGGGCACGGCCGTCGGGGTCGGCGGCCCGGGTCGCGGGCGGCGCGATCTCGACGGCCGCGTTGTCGATGAGACGGGTGGTGCCCACGCGTGCCGCGACCAGGAGGAGCCCGGGGCCGACGGCGCCGGGCGCCAGGTCCTCCACGGTAGCGGGATCGACGAGCACCACGTAATCCAGGTCAACGCCGTCGGCGGCGTCCAGGATTCCCCGCGCGGCGGCGAGGACGCCCGGCGCGTCGGCGCCCGCGTCCGCCGCGTCCCGACCGGCGCGCAGCGCGCGGCTCAGCGCGAGCGCCTCGTCGCGCTCCGCGGGCGACAGGTAGGCGTTGCGCGACGAGCGCGCGAGCCCGTCCGCCTCGCGCACCGTGGGCACCGCGAGGATCTCCACGCCCACGTCGAGGTCGGCGACCAGGCGTCGGACCGCGAGGAGCTGCTGCGCGTCCTTGGCGCCGAACACCGCGACGTCGGGCCGCACCAGGTGGAGCAGCTTGAGCACGACCGTGAGCACGCCGTCGAAGTGACCGGGCCGCGACGCGCCCTCGAGCACGGTGCCGATCCGGCCCGAGGTGACCCGGACGATCGGGCCGGCGCCTCCTGCCGCCGGCCCGAGGTCCGGGTACAGCTCCTCGACGGCGGGGGCGAAGACGACGTCCACGGCGACGTCGTCGCCCGCCGCGGCGAGCAGCGCGACGTCGGCCGCGACGTCGCGCGGGTAGCGCTCGAAGTCCTCGCCGGGACCGAACTGGAGCGGGTTGACGAAGTCGGTGACGACGACCTGCCCGTCCGGGCCGACCTCGGCCCGCGCGCGGCGCACGAGCTCGAGGTGCCCCGCGTGCAGCGCCCCCATCGTCATGACGACGGCGCGGCGCGCGCCGGGGTGGGCGGCCGCCCAGCCGTCGAGGGCGGCGCGGAGGTCGGCACGCGTCGTCACGACGCGCGGGGTGTCCGGCCGGGGCGTCGGCGGGACGCCCGGGGCGGGGGTGGTGGTCATGCCGTTCCTTCGTCGTCGTGCGGGTCGTGCGGGTCGTGCGGTGCGGCACCGGGCCCTGCGTCGGGCGGGTCCCCGAGCGCGTCGAGGAGCGTGCGGGCGGTCGGCTCGTCGAGACGTCCGCCCGCGAGCGCCCGGTGGGTCGCCGCGCGGCCCAGCGCGCGGTACGACGGCGGTACGTCGGACGCGTCGCTCGTGGCCGCGAGCGCGTCGAGGGCTTCCAGGTGCTCGCGCACCGTGCCGACGTCGCCGCGCACCACGGGGCCGGTGAGGCCGAGGAGCGCGCCCGCCCCCGCCCCCGTGCCCGACTCGGCGCCCGCGTCCGCGCCGCGGGTCGCGCCGTCGAGCGCGGCGGCGAGCAGCGGGGCGAGCGCCCGGCCCGGCTGGTCGACGCCCGCGGCCTCGAGCGCCTGCGCGGCCTGGGCGACGAGCACGACGAGGTGGTTCGCCCCGTGCGCGAGGGCCGCGTGGTAGAGCCCGCGGGACTCCTCGGCCACGACCACGGGCTCTCCGCCGAGCTCGACGACGAGCGCCTGCCCGATCGGCAGGACCGGCCCCGGCGCCGTGACGGCGAACGTCGTGCCCTCGAGCCGCGCGAGGTCGAGCGACGTGCCGGTGAACGTCATCGCGGGGTGCAGCGCGAGCGGGATCGCGCCGGCGGCGCGGGCCGGGTCGAGCACGGCGGTCCCGTAGCGGCCGGACGTGTGCACGACGATCTGCCCCGGCTGCCAGGCCCCCACGTCGGCGAGGCCGCGGACCAGGTCGCCCAGCGCGTCGTCGGGC
Source organism: Cellulosimicrobium sp. I38E (assembly GCF_001647255.1). Taxonomy (NCBI): domain Bacteria; kingdom Bacillati; phylum Actinomycetota; class Actinomycetes; order Micrococcales; family Promicromonosporaceae; genus Cellulosimicrobium; species Cellulosimicrobium sp. I38E. The sequence goes on along the minus strand of NZ_LUAZ01000011.1, from coordinate 23,511 downwards.
ACGGCGAGGAGCACGAGCTCCGCGCGCTCCACGACCTGGGGGACCTCGAGCACCGGCACGCCGGGGAGGAGGGTCTCGATGCGCTCGCGCGACGCGTCGGACACGCCGCTCGCGCCGACGACGCCATGCCCGGTCGCGCGCAGCGCGCTCCCGAGGACCGCGCCGACGCGGCCCGCCCCCACGACGCCCACGCCGAGGCGTCCGGGCCGCGCGCCCGCCGCGCTCACGGCCGCTCCCCGTCCTCGGCCCGGCGGTCGGCGGTTTCCGCGCCTGGCACGCGACCGGGCACGCGACCAGGGTCTGCCGCGGGCACCGCGTCGGGCTCGACGGCGGACACCGGGATCGGCTCGGTGGCGGGTACCAGAGGCACGTCGTCGCGGCGCATCCACAGCTCCGGGCCCGCGTGCGCACGGGCCTCGCGGGCACGCTCGGCCTGGGTGTCGAGGAGGCGCGCGGCGTCGCCCGCGTCGAGGTGCCAGACCTTGGGCGAGACCGGGCCGGGCGTCGAGTGCACCGCGAACGTCGCGACGTCGAACCGACGCTGGAGCGGGCCCTGCTCGAGCCCGAGCGACTGCGTCCGCTCGTGCGGCACGACGACGAGGCTGCGGAACACCCGCCCGCCGCGCAGGAGGAGCGCGCGGTCGGTCACGGTGTACCCGTTGCGGCGCCAGGACACGAGGTCGAGCAGCCGCGCACGGCGCGGGGTCACGACGTAGTGCTGACCGGCGTCGAGGCCGGACAAGCCCTCGTCGAGGAGTGCGCGCGGGTCGGGCGTCCCGAGATCGGGCAGCACGAGCCACAGCGCGGCGAGCGCCTCGTCGCGCGTCCCGACGGGCAGCAGCACGCTCGTCGTGTCCGACCCGTCGGAGCTCACCCCGTAGCCCGCCACGTTGACGTCGACCCGCCACCAGTCCGGCCCGCGCCAGAACGGGCCCTGGCGCAGCCGCACCGCCTGGACGCGGCCGGGCGGGATCGTCTGCGACCGGGTCTCCAGGAGGCCGTGCCGCAGGCGGATGCCGTCCGGCGAGATCGCCGAGCGGAAGCCGAACTCGCCCGAGAACCGGGAGAAGAGGAAGCCGCCGAACCCGAGGACCGCGGGCAGCGCGCTGAACAGCACCCCGATCTCGCGCGTGCCGATGACGACCCCGGCGATCCCCAGCACACCGAGGACGAGGCCGACCGTCGCGCCCGACCGGACGAGCGAGGCGACGAGCCGACCCGGACCGACGGCGGTGACCGGCTGCTCGGGCGCCTCCGGGGCGACCAGCACCTCGTCGCCCACGGCCGCTCCGCCGATCGGCCGCACCGACGACGGGGTGCTCGGGTCCGCCGGGGACGTGGCACCGACGCCCGTCCCGCTCCCCTCCGCGGCCGCCGTCGGGACGCCGGCCGGACGCTCGCGCGCGACCCGCAGGCCGGCGGCGCGCGCGAGGAGGTCGTTGCGCAGCCGGTTGGCCTCGACCTCCTTGAGGAAGCCGAGCTTCACGCCCGAGTCCGCGCCCCCGGCGACCTCGAGCTTGAGCTCCGCGAGGCCGAAGAAGCGCGCGAGGAGCGGCTGCACGACGTCGACCGCCTGGAGCCGGTCCAGCCGTGCCTTGCGCTGCTGCCGGAAGAGCACGCCCGTGCGCAGGTGCACCGACTCGTCGTCCACCGCGTAGCTCGTCATGCGCCACGCGAGCGCCGAGTACCCCAGCCCCACGAGCCCCACCGCGAGGATGCCGAGGAGGATCATCCACCAGCGGTTCCCCTCGAGGAGGTTCTCCCCCTCGGGCAGCCCGTTGAGCGTCTGCTGCCCGACGACGACGAGCAGCACCGCGATGACGGTCCAGCCGCGCACGAGCGGGGTGACCGGGTGCACCCGGTGCCACACGAGGTCGTCGGTGGCCGGTGCTTCGCTCACAGGCCCGCCAGCCTCGCCTCGCCGCGCGACGCGAGACGGTCGCGCAGACGCTCCGCCTCGGCGGGCTCGAGGCCGTCGATCGTCGCGTCGGTGGACGCCGACGCGGTGTGGAGCTGCACCTGTGCGATGCCGAGCTTGCGCGCGAGCGGCCCGGCCTGCACGTCGACGTACTGCATGCGGCCGTACGGCACGACGACGAGCTGGCGGAACATGATGCCGTGCCGGATCAGCAGGTCGTCGTCGCGCTCCGCGTACCCGATCGCGCGCACCTGGCGCGGGACCAGCACGAGCGCCCACAGCCCGAGGAGCACGAGCACCCCGAGCACGAGCCACTGCCACCAGTGCGGGAAGAGGATCGCCAGCACGATCGCCGCGACGGCCGGCACCGCGAGCGTGATGCCCACCGACAGCAGGCGTGCGGTGACCAGCCGGGGCGACACGCGCGTCCACTCGATGCCGGGCGGGTCGAAGGGGCCGGTGCCGCGGGCGTCCAGGCCCCGTGCAGGGTCGGTCATGCGTCGATTCTCCCATCCCGTCCCGGTGCGCCCGGGGTCGCGCGTCACGGCCGGCCAGGGCGCCGCCGACGCCCCCGGGTCGCGGTGCGCTGCCGTGCCGAAGAACGCGAACGTCAGGCGGGCGTGCTCGCGCCCGGCGTCTCCGGGTCCTCGCGCGTCGTCGAGCTCTCGCGGCCCTCGCCGCGGTCCTCGGGCGGGAGCTGGCAGAACCGCTCGGCCACGAGACCGACGACGGCCAGCAGCACCGCGCACGCGACCGCGACCCCCGCCGCCACCGCGCGGTCGCGCTGCGCCTCGATCGAGAGGTCGGGCAGGGCCACGAGCACCTGCGCGCCGTACCAGCCCGCGAGCAGGGCGCCCGTGAGAGCAGCGGCCTTGGCGAGCACGAACGTGCGCGCCGCCCGGATCGCGTCGAGCGAGGGCCGCTTGCCCCGCTGGTAGGCGCGGACCGTCCACCCCGCCCAGAACACCGCCGCGGCGAGCGCGACGACCGCCACGTCGACGATCCACGGCACCGCCGGCAGGTGCGTGCCGCGGCCCTGGAGGAGCCGCACGACGAACCAGCCCACGACCGCCGTGGCGACGGCCACGAGCAGCAGGGTGCGGACCGAGGTGCGCCGCATCAGCGCTCGGCGTCGTGCGCGCCGCCCGAGACCGGCCCGAACGGCGGCCACGGGTCGGTCGCCGGGTGCAGGGACGCGTCGGCGAGCGGACCGGGTGCCGACGCCTGCGCCGACTGCTGAGCCTGCTGCTGGACCGGCCCCGTGACCGGGGCGAAGGGCACCGACCGGATGATGCCGTCGTCGACCGGGGTGGCCGGGTCGGCGGGGGTCTGCGCGGGCGGGACCGCCACCGGCGGGGCCCCCGCGGGGTGCACAGCGACCGGGGGCTCTGCCGGGCGGACGGGCGCGAAGGCGGGGAAGACGGGGGCGCCCGGCTCCGGAGGCTGCACGACGTCCTGCGACGACTCGGGGTCGGGCAGCGCCGCCGGCCGGTGCGACGGGCCGGGGAACGGCGCGACGGGCGGCGACCCGGGCTCGTGCGAGCCGAACGAACCGTCCGGGACGACCGCCGGGGCGCCTTCGGCCGAGGGCGCCACGCCCTCGGACACCGGGGCGAAGACCGGCCGGGCCGCGACGGGCTCCGCCGGGGCTGCCCGCGGCGGGACCGCGGCCTGCGGCGGGGCGACGGGGAGCACCGCGCCCGGGGCCGAGGTCGCCTGCGGCGGCGCGGCCTGCACGGGCAGCGGCTGCTGCGGCACCGAGGGCCGCTGGGGCAGCGCCTGGTGCGGAGCCTGCGGCGGGACGGGCGGGTGCTGCGGCCCGGCCGGCACGGGGACGTCCTCCGGGACCGCCTGCACACCGACCGGTCCCGACGTCGACGGTGAGTCGTGCGGCCCGGGGGCGGCGTCGGTCGGCGGCTGCCGGTACGGGTCGTCGACGACCACGGGCTCAGCCGGCGCGGGGGCCGCGTCGGAGCCTCCGGTCGCGAGCGGGACCGCGCCCGTGGGCTCGGGCGCCGCGTCGGTCAGCCAGTCCAGCGCGAGCCACCGGATGCCGCCGCGGTCGGGCGCCGTCGCCGCGAGCGCGGCGACAGGTCCCCCACCGAGGCCGGGCAGCACCGCGTCCGGGTCGATCTGCGACCACGGCTCGAGCACGAACGCCCGCTCGTGGGCGCGCGGGTGCGGCAGCTCCAGGTCGTCGGCGACGGCCGTGAGCGTGCCGTACACGATGAGGTCCACGTCGAGGGTGCGCGGCCCCCACCGCTCGTCACGCACGCGGCCGTGCGCCTGCTCGACGGCCTGGCACGCGTGCAGCAGGTCGCGGGCCGAGAGGCGCGTGCGGGCGAGCAGGACCGTGTTGAGGAAGTCGGGCTGGTCGGGACCGCCCACCGCCGCCGTCCGCGCGAGCGGGGAGACCTCGGTGATCTCGAGCCCGGAGATCCGGTCGAGGTCGGTGATCGCGTCGCGCAGCGTCTGCTGGGCGTCGCCGAGGTTCGCCCCGAGGGCGAGCACCACCTCGACGAACCCGGCGGGCACGTCGTCCATGCGGTCGTGCTCGACGGGCGGAGCAGCGATCTCCTCCTCCGCGGCGACCGGCGCGGCAGGCTCCTCGGACGGCGCGACCGGGGCACCGGCGTCGGGCGCTGCCGCTGCGACCGCGGCGGCGGCGACGGGCGCCTCGGGCGCCGCGTCGCCCTGCCCCTCGTACGTCGGCTCGTACGTCGGCTCGCCGAAGGGCGCGGGAAGCGGCTCGGCGGGAACCGCGGGCGCCTGGTCGTGGACCGGCTCCGGCTCGTGCTCCGCGACGGGTCCGGCGGCGGGGACCTGCCCCTGCTGCTCGGACGCGGGCGGGTCGGCCGGCTCGGCCGGCGTCGGCACCGGCACCGCGCCTGGCCCGCCCTCCGCGGCGGGCTCGGCCGGCGCCGGAGGCGCCGAGGCCTCGAGCAGCGCCTCGTACGGCGCCGGGACCGGCTCCGGCGCGGGGGCCGGTGCCTCGGGGGCGGGCGCGGCGGCCGTCGGCACCTCGTGCGCCGGTGCGGGCGGCGCGGGCACCGCCGGGGCCTCGCGCGTGGCGTCGCGCTCGTCGTCGAGGTCCGGGGCGCCGCCCGCGACCTGGTGCTCCGGCTCGGGCGACGGGGGCTCGACGGGGAGCGCGGTCGAGCCCGGGGGGATGCTCGGCGGCATGACGTCGTGCGCCGGGGCGATCTCGACCCGCTCCTCGGCGACCGGGGCGTCCCCGACACCGTGGATGAGGGCCGGCGCGACCGAGCCCACGGGGATCGGCGCGACGAGCTGCTCGGACCGGCGGGAGAGCGGCGCGACGACCGGCACGACGACGCGGTCGCGGCGGATGACGACCTCGACGTCCTCGAACGGGACCGTGATCGGCGCCTGCGGCTTGTGCACGGCGACGTCGACCGCGACGACCTCGTCGTGCGTGAGGATCGTCGCCGCGATGCGCTCGGCCACCGTCTCGACGAGGTCGGCGGGCGAGCCCGCGAGGACGGCCACGACGTCCTCGGCGACGCCCGCGTAGCTGACGGTCTGGTCGAGGTCGTCCCCGCTCGCCGCGGCGCGCGTGTCCAGGTGGAGCACGACGTCGGCGCGGAAGAGCTGGCCCTCGGCCTTCTCGTGCTCGAAGACGCCGTGGTGCCCCGTGGCGCTCAGGCCCGTGAGCCGGATCCGGTCGAACGGCCGTCCGTCCGCGTCGAGGACCGCTCCTGCGAACGCTGTGGTCACGTCGTGCTCCCGTCCGGTGCTCCGCTGCCGCCCGCCGGTCGGGCGGACGGACCTCTCGGCACCGTGTCTCGTTGCGTGTGTCGTGCTGCGCCGGGCCGGCCGCGCCGCGGGGCCCGTCGCCCATCCTGCTAGGTGGTGGGCCGCGCCGTCGAGTCGCTCCCGCTCCTCGGTCGGTCGGTCGCGCCCCCGCTCCCGCCCCGCCGACCCGACCCTGCCTCGCCGGCGCGGGACCATGCCGCCGCGACGCGCACGGCGTCGGCCGACGCCCGGACGGTGTGGACCCGCACGCACCACGCGCCCGCGGCGGCCGCGAGCGTCGTGATCGCGGCGGTCGCGTCGTCGCGCAGCAGGGGCGGCACGGGCTGCCCGTCCGACCGCGCGAGGAGGTGCCCCAGGAACCGCTTGCGGGATGCGCCGACGAGCACCGGCAGGCCGAGCTCCTCGAGCTCGCCGAGGCGGGCGAGCAGCGGCCAGTTGGACGACCCCGCCTTGGAGAACCCGAGGCCGGGGTCGAGGACGAGCTGGTCGCGACGCACCCCGGCCGCGAGCAGCGTCTCGACGCGCACGGCGAGCTCGTCGCGCACGTCCGTGACGACGTCGTCGTACTCCTCGAGGTCGTCCATGACGTCCGCGTGGCCGCGCCAGTGCATGCAGACGTAGGCGACGCCCGTCCGTGCGACCACGTCGGCCATGGCCGGGTCGGCGAGGCCGCCCGAGACGTCGTTGACGATCCGCGCGCCCGCCGCGACCGCGCGCTCGGCGACGACCGCGCGCGTCGTGTCGACGCTGACGACGGCACCCTCCGCGGCGAGCGCGGAGATCACGGGCAGCACGCGCGCGAGCTCGGCCTCGACGGGGACGCGGCCCGCGCCGGGGCGGGTCGACTCGCCGCCCACGTCGAGGACGTCCGCGCCCTCGCCCAGCAGCTCGCGCCCGTGCGCGACCGCGGCGTCGGGCTCGTACCACTCGCCGCCGTCGGAGAACGAGTCCGGCGTGACGTTGACGACGCCCATGACGAGCGTCCGGCCGACGTCGGCCAGCTCCTCGAGCCCGGCGACCACGAAGCGGTCCACGGGACTAGCGCCCCAGGATGAGGCTCATCGCCTCGGCCCGCGTCGCGCCGTCGCGCATCTGGCCTCGCACCGCCGACGTCACCGTGCGCGACCCCGGCTTGCGCACGCCGCGCATCGACATGCACAGGTGCTCGCACTCGACCACGACGATCGCGCCGCGCGGCTGCAGGTGCTCCACGAGCGCGTCCGCGATCTGCGACGTGAGCCGCTCCTGGACCTGCGGACGGCGGGCGAAGACCTCGACGAGGCGCGCGAGCTTCGACAGACCCGTGATGCGGCCGTCGACGTTGGGGATGTAGCCGATGTGCGCGACGCCGTGGAACGGCACGAGGTGGTGCTCGCACGTCGAGTACACCTCGATGTCCTTGACGAGCACCATCTCCTCGTGGCCGAGGTCGAAGGTCGTCGTGAGGACGTCCGCCGCCTCCTGGCGCAGTCCCGCGAAGATCTCGCGGTAGGCGCGCGCCACGCGCGCGGGCGTCTCGCGCAGCCCCTCGCGGTCCGGGTCCTCCCCGACGGCGAGCAGGAGCTCGCGCACCGCCGCCTCGGCACGCTCCTGGTCGTACGGCGGCACGTCCGCCGGGGCGCGCAGGTCCTCGGCCGCACGGGCCCGCGTGATGGCGGTCGGCGCGGCGCCCGTGCCCGTGCCCGTGCCCGTGCCCGTGCCCGTGCCCGTGCCCGGAGCAGGGTGCGTGGAGGTGCCCATCAGTCCTGCCCCGGCTCGCGCACGTCCGTCGCGTCGACCGTGCCGTCGCGGCCGAGCGCCCGGTCGAGCGGGCTGTCCGCCGGGACCTCGCCGATGCGCTCGGGGGGCAGCTCGTCGTTCGCGGCGGCGGCCTCGTCCTGCGGGATCACCGGGGCGCCGTTCTGCGCCGCCTTCTCGGCGTCCGTGAGGACGGGACCGCGCTGGGACACCGCGCGCTGCTCGCTCGAGAGCCACACGTCGCGCGCGTCGCGCTTGACGACCGGCGCGAAGACCCGCGCGAGCTCCGCCTGGTTCAGCGTCTCCTTCTCGAGGAGCTCGAGCACGAGCGCGTCGAGCACGTCGCGGTACTGCGTGAGCACCTCCCACGCCTCGTCGTGCGCGGCCTCGACGAGCTTGCGCACCTCGTGGTCCACGGTGCCCGCGACGGACTCGGAGTAGTCGCGCGTGTGGCCCATGTCGCGGCCCATGAAGGGCTCGCCCGAGCCGGTGCCCAGCTTGATCGCGCCGACGCGCTCGCTCATGCCGTACTCGGTGACCATCTTCTTGGCGATCGCCGTGGCCTTCTCGATGTCGTTCGAGGCGCCCGTGGTCGGGTCGTGGAAGACGAGCTCCTCGGCGACGCGCCCACCCATGGCGTAGGCGAGCTGGTCGAGCAGCTCGTTGCGCGTCGTGGAGTACTTGTCCTCGGTCGGCATGACCATCGTGTACCCGAGCGCGCGGCCGCGCGGCAGGATCGTCACCTTGGTGACGGGGTCCGTGTAGCGCATGGCCGCGGCGACGAGGGCGTGCCCGCCCTCGTGGTACGCCGTGATCTTCTGCTCCTTGACGTTCATGACGCGCGTGCGCTTCTGCGGGCCGGCCACGACGCGGTCGATCGCCTCGTCGAGCGCGCGGTCGTCGATGAGCTGGGCGCCGCTGCGGGCGGTGAGGAGCGCGGCCTCGTTGAGCACGTTCGCGAGGTCGGCTCCGGTGAAGCCCGGCGTGCGGCGCGCGACCGCGGCGAGGTCGATCTCGGGGACGATCGGCTTGCCCTGGGCGTGCACGCGCAGGATCGCCTCGCGGCCCTTGAGGTCGGGCGCCTCGACGGCGACCTGGCGGTCGAAGCGGCCCGGGCGCAGGAGCGCCGGGTCGAGGATGTCGGGGCGGTTCGTCGCCGCGATGAGGATGACGTTCGTCTTGACGTCGAACCCGTCCATCTCGACGAGGAGCTGGTTGAGCGTCTGCTCGCGCTCGTCGTGCCCGCCGCCCATGCCGGCGCCGCGGTGACGGCCGACGGCGTCGATCTCGTCGACGAAGATGATGGCGGGCGAGTTCTCCTTGGCCTGGGTGAACAGGTCGCGGACGCGGCTCGCGCCGACGCCGACGAACATCTCGACGAAGTCCGAGCCGGAGATCGAGTAGAACGGCACGCCCGCCTCGCCGGCCACGGCGCGCGCGAGCAGCGTCTTGCCCGTCCCGGGCGGGCCGTAGAGCAGCACGCCCTTGGGGATCTTGGCCCCGACGGCCTGGAACTTGTCCGGCTCCGCGAGGAACTCCTTGATCTCGTGGAGCTCCTCGACCGCCTCGTCCGCACCGGCGACGTCCGCGAACGTCACCTGCGGGGTGTCCTTGGAGACCAGCTTGGCGCGCGACTTGCCGAAGCCCATCACGCGGGAGCCGCCGCCCTGCATGCGCGAGAGCAGGAACCAGAACAGCACGCCGATGATGAGGAACGGGATGAGCAGCCCGAGCAGGGACGACCAGAACGACGGCTGCGCGACCTCGGAGTTGTACCCGTCCTTGGGCTCCGCCGCGACGACCGCGTCGACCACGGCCTCGCCCTGGGGCTGGACGTAGTAGAACTCGACGTTCTTGCCCTTGTTCTCCTCGGTGTCCGTGCCTTCGTCGACCACGTAGTCGTCGGACAGCGTGAGGCGCACGCGCTGGTCGCCGTCCACGATGAGGGCCTGCTCGACCGTGTCGCCCGAGAGCAGCTCGAGGCCCTGGGACGTGTCGATGCGCTGGACCGTCGGGCGCGACAACGTCGCGAAGGCGATCCACAGGATCACGAGGCCCAGGACGATCCAGACGATCGGCCCACTGAGAATCTTCTTGATGTTCATCGGCGACGGGGCGTGCGCCCCGGATCCCTCCGCTCGCGCAAGTGTTCGGGCTCGAAACTACACTCTGGACCTTGACGCCTGCTGGGGATCACGCCTCTGTTCGCCCAGGGCGTGGCCCACGTCCCCCGGGCGCGGGCGACACGGCGCCCGGACGCGGGACGCCGCCGCGCCACCGCGGCGAGGGGCGTCCCCGCCTCCCGTTCAGCTCGAGTACACGTGCGGGGCGAGCGTCCCGACGAACGGCAGGTTGCGGTACTTCTCCGCGTAGTCGAGGCCGTAGCCCACGACGAACTCGTTCGGGATGTCGAACCCGACGTACCGCACGTCGACGTCCGTCTTCGCGGCGTCGGGCTTGCGCAGCATCGCCGCGATCTCGACCGACGCCGGCCCGCGCGAGCGCAGGTTCGACAGGAGCCAGGAGAGCGTGAGACCCGAGTCGATGATGTCCTCGACGATGAGCACGTTGCGGCCCGTGAGGTCGGCGTCGAGGTCCTTGAGGATCCGCACGACGCCCGAGGACTTGGTGCCCGACCCGTACGACGAGACGGCCATCCAGTCCATCTCGACGTGGCTGTGCAGGCGGCGCGCGAGGTCCGCCATGACCATGACGGCGCCCTTGAGGACGCCGACGAGCAGGAGGTCCTTGCCCGCGTAGTCGCGGTCGATCTGCGCCGCGATCTCGTCGAGCCGCGCACCGAGCTGCTCCTCGGTGAGCAGGATGTTCTCGAGGTCGCCTGCGACGTCCGATGCTTCCACGGGGGTCACTCCTGAGGTGTGGGGGTGGGGGTGCTGAGGGTTCGCGGGGTGAGGCTGCGCCGGGGCGTCGTCTCGCGGCCCAGGGAAAGCCTGCCACACGCGCGCGTGGCCCTCAGGTCGCCCGGCAGGTGCACGGGGCCCTGGCCCCGCCACGCCGTGACGAGCGCGTCGAGCGCGTCGACGTGCACGGCGAACAGGTCGCTCGCCGGGCAGCCCGCGCGGAGCGCCGCGGACCTCAGGGCACGACGGCGCAGGGCCGGGTGCGCGGACGCGAGCACCTCAGCGTCGAGCACCACGCTCTCGGCACCCGACGCCGCCGGCCCGCGCTCGCCGTCGTCCGGGGACGCCACGAGGGCCGTCGCGAGGAGGTCCGCGGCGAGCGCGTCGAGCAGGTCGGCGTCGTCGCGCAGGAGGTCCGCGGTCCGCGCGAGCGCCGGCACCGCGCCGGGCCCGAGCACGTCGACCAGCGCGGGCACGACGCGCGCGCGCACCTGCGAGCGCAGGGGCAGCGCCGCGGTGCCCGGAGCCCCCGGGGCGTCGCCCGACGCCGCCGGTCCGTTCGTGGGGTCGTCCCACCACACGAGCCCGAGCGTGCGGCACACCGCCTCGGTCTCCGCGCGCCGCAGGGCGAGGAGCGGGCGCCGGTGGACGCCGCGTCGGGGCGCCATCCCGGCGAGCGAGCGGGCACCGGCCCCGCGGGCGAGCCCCAGCAGCACCGTCTCCGCCTGGTCGTCGAGCGTGTGCCCCAGGAGCACCGCGGCGGCGCCGTGCTCGGTCGCCGCGGCGTCGAGCGCCGCGTACCGGGCCGCGCGCGCGTCCGCCTCCGGGCCGTCGCCGGACGCCGGGACGACGACGCGGCGCACCTCGACCGGGTCGAGCCCCAGCCCGCGGCAGCGGTCCGCGGCGTCCGCCGCGACACCGGCGCTGCCCGCCTGGAGCCCGTGGTCCACGACGACGGCGCCCGCGCGCAACCCGAGCCGGGGCGCGACGAACGCCGTGGCGGCGGCGAGCGCCGTCGAGTCCGCACCGCCCGAGCACGCGACGAGCACGAGGTCGCCCGGCCGCAGGTCCCCGAGCGTGCGACGCACGGCGCGGCGCGCGGTCGCGACGACGGGCGCCGGCCCGCCCACCGGCTCAGCCGTGGACGCGGCGCACCCAGGCGCGCGCGTCGGCGATCTCGCGGGCGGTCGGCAGGTTCTCGGGCGACGCCCACACGGCGTTGAACCCGTCGCGCCCGACCTCCTTCTCGACCGCGCGCACGAAGGCCGCGCCGTCGCGGTACTGCGCGATCTTGGCGTCCATGCCGAGCACGCGCCGGAGCACGACGTCGAACCCGGAGCGCCCCTCGCCGTCGCGCCGGGCCTCGAACTTGCGGCGGATGCTCCGCACCGTGCGCACGGTGCGCGGCCCGACGGCGTCCATCGCCACGTCGGCGTGCCCCTCCAGCAGGGCCATGACGGCGGTGACGTCGGCGAGGCGGTCCTGCTCCTCGGGTGTGAGGAGGCCGTCGACGAGGGTCCCGTCCTCGCCGCGCACGGCGTGGAGGACGGCGCGCCCCACGGTGGCGAGCTTCTCGCGCAGGCGCGCCTCGGCGAGCCGGCGCGACGACGCGGAGAGCTCGGTGAGGAGTGCGCTCGCGCGCGTGCGGAGGTGGTCCGCGAGCCACGGCGCGGCGGCGAACTGCAGCGCGTGCGTCTGCTCGTGCAGGCACACCCAGAGGCGGAAGTCGGCGGGCTTGAGGTCCAGGGCGCGCTCCACCTGCAGCACGTTGGGCGCCACGAGCACGAGCCGCCCGGGCGAGCCGGTGGCCGCAGGCGACGGGCCGCCGTCGGGCACGACGCCGGTCGCGGCCGCGGGCGCGGTGCCGCCCAGCCCGCTGTAGGGGTCGAACTGACCGAGGACCCGGCTGGAGAGGACGGCGAGCACCGACCCCACCTGGGCGGCCCCGACGAGCGCCGTCGCCTGCGGGACGCGTCCGCGCTCGCCGACGAGCGCGTCGGTCACGCCATCGGTGAGCGACGCCATGATCTCGGTGTTGGCGCGGGCCCAGCGCGCACGGTCCACGACGTACACGGTGCCCAGGCCGGTCGTCGGTGCAGCCGTCTGGCCCGTCGTCGGACCGCCCGCGCCGGGGCTCATGCGCGTCACGTCGAGCACGTGGGGAACGGCGGCCTCCGCCGCGGCGCGCAGCCCCTCGACGAGGTCGGCGAGCTCGTCGCGCGACGCCTGCGGGCCCGGGCGCGCGAGCCGGCCCGCGATCTGGGCGGCGGCCGACCAGTCGACGATCGACGTGTCGCCGCGTGACGGGTCGCTGCCCGAACGGCCGTCCTGCTCGACGAGTGTCACCGTCTCACCGTATCCCGGGACCGGTGGTCATGTGAGGGACGGGGATATACTCCAGGGATATACGACCGAGGAGGCTCCCCGATGGTCCGCACGACGGTGTTCCGCAGCAACAGGACGCAGGCGGTCCGCCTGCCCAAGGCGGTCGCGCTGCCCGACGACGTCCGCGAGGTCGAGGTCCGGACCGTCGGCAGGTCCCGCGTGATCACGCCGGCTGGCACCGGGTGGGACGAGTGGTTCGACCACGGGCTCCGCGTCGCCGACGACTTCCTGCCCGACCGCGACCAAGGGACGGCCGAGGAGCGCGGCGCCCTGTGAGCTCGCTCTACCTGCTGGACACGAACGTCCTGATCGCGTTGTTGCGTGGGAACGGCGTGGCCGCGCGACCGAGGCTTCGGGAGGCGGAGGGGCGCGTCGCGGTCTCGACGGTGAGCGAGATGGAGCTCGAGTACGGCATCGAGCGGTCAGAAGACCCGCATCGCAACCGTCAGGCTGTCGACGACCTGTTGTCGCTCGTGGACGTGCTCCCCTTCGACGGTCTCGCGGCGATGCACGCCGGCCGCGTCCGCGCGCGCCTCGCGGCCCGCGGCACGCCCATCGGACCCTATGACGCCCTCCTCGCCGGGCACGCCCGGTCGCTCGGGCTCGTCATGGTGACGAACAACGTCCGGGAGCTCTCCCGCGTCCCCGGCCTCGAGGTCGAGGACTGGCTGGCGGAAGCGCCGAGCGATCGCTGAGCCCCACCGGGTCAGGCGGTGCAGCCGCACTCCGCGAGCGCCGCGACGAAGTCGTCGAAGATGAGGCGCGCGCCGTACGTGCCCCCGTCGGGCACGGCGTCGGCCATGAGGGAGAACACGAGGAGGCGGTCGTCGGCCGTGACGACCGTGCCCGCGAGCGACGTGACGTTCGGCAGGCTGCCCGTCTTGGCCCGCACGACGCCGCGGCCCGCGTTCTCGAGGTAGCGCTCGCCGAGCGTCCCGGACAGTCCCGCGACCGGCAGCCCGACGGCGCCGGGCCGCAGCTGCGGGTGCGCCGGGTCCGCGAGCAGGCCGACGACCTCGTCGAGCTGGGCGGGCGTGACGACCGAGCCGTCGCCGAGACCCGAGAGGTCGGCGAGCGTCGCGCCCGTGAGGTCGACCCCGAGCCCCTCGACCGCCGACCGCACGGCCTGCGTCGCGCCCGCCGCGGAGCCGGGCAGCCCCGCGTCGATCGCGACGACGCGGCCCACCACCTCCGTGATGGTGTTGTCGGAGTGCTGGAGCAGGTACGCGACGACCTCGCTCAGCGGCGCGGACTCCACCTCGCCGACCGCGCGCCCGTCGTCGGGCGCCGGTGCGCGCACCACGTCCCCGGCCACGGTGACCCCCTGCTCGGCGAGCGCGGCGACGAACGCGTCGGCGGCCGCCACCGCCGGGTCCTCCGCGCGCGGCGCGTACTCCTCGTCCTCGAGCCGCGCGACGTCGACCGCGAGCGCGGCGACGGGCGCGACGTAGCCGTTGCGCACGCTCGCCGGGTCGACGGTCGGCGCGACCGCGGCACCCGTGAAGAGCGTGTCGTCGAGGCGGAGCGAGATCGTCGTGCGGCCCGTGAGCTTGAGCTCGCCCGCGACCTGCGCGGCGAGGTCGCCGAGGCCCGCCCGGCCGTTGACCGCCGTCGGGTCTCCGGCGCCCGCGGCGAGCATCATGTCGCCGCCGCCCACGAGGTACACGGTCTCCTGCCCCTCGAGGACGGCGCGGGTCGGGAGGGTCGCGTGCGCCCCGGGAGACGTGAGGGCCGCCGCCGCGGTGAGCGTCTTGAGGGTCGACGCCGGGACGTGGCCCACGGTGTCGCCGCTCGCGCCGAGGACGTCGCCCGTCACGGCGTCGGTCACCAGGACGCCGACGCGCGGACCGAGCCGGGTGTCGGCCGCGAGGTCGTCCGCGAGGTCCTGCACGCTCCCCGTGGCCGGGACCGGGGCCGCAGGGTCGAGGGTCGGCAGCTCGACCTCGAGCGGTGGCGCCGCGACGGCGCCCGGCGCCTCGGGGAACGGGTTCGGCTCCGGGTAGGGCGCTGCGGTCGTCAGCACGCCGGGGACGACGTCGTACGCGTCCGCCACGACGTAGCCGCCCGCGAGGACGAGCACGACGCCGACGGCCACGCCCGTGCGCGTCCCCCAGCCCATGCGTCTCCCTCGTTCCGTCCCGTGCGCGCGCGCCTCCGGGGCACCGGCGGGCACCGGTGCCTGGACCGGGACGTCGGGTGCGGGCACGTGCGCATTATCACTCAGCCCGCCCGCCCGGGAGCCCGGTGGGAACCCTCCCGCGGGGACGGCACGTGTCACACTAGTTCCCGCACGACGGCGTGGTCCGTCGTCCACAGACCCAGCCACCGCCCGAGCGTCGCGGTGCCGGTACGACTGGAGGAAGCAGTGGAGTTCGACGTCACGATCGAGATCCCCAAGGGGCAGCGCAACAAGTACGAGGTGGACCACGCGACCGGTCGCATCCGTCTCGACCGCATGCTCTTCACCTCGACGCGGTACCCCGACGACTACGGGTTCATCGAGGGGACGCTCGGCGAGGACGGTGACCCGCTGGACGCGCTCGTCCTGCTCGAGGAGCCCACGTTCCCCGGCTGCCTGATCCGGTGCCGCGCGCTCGGCATGTTCCGCATGCGCGACGAGGCCGGCGGCGACGACAAGGTCCTCTGCGTCCCGACGGGCGACCAGCGCGCCGCGTGGCGCCAGGACATCGACGACGTCTCCGACTTCCACCGCCTGGAGATCCAGCACTTCTTCGAGGTCTACAAGGACCTCGAGCCCGGGAAGTCCGTCGAGGGCGCCCACTGGGTCGGCCGCGCGGACGCCGAGGCCGAGATCGAGCGCTCGCTCCAGCGCGCCATCGACTCCGGGTACCACACGCCGGGCCACTGACGCCCCGCGCTCGGTCCCCGATACGACGACGGCCGCTCACCTCCCGAGGTGAGCGGCCGTCGTCGTCCGCCGAGGTCGCGAGGCAGGGGCCTAGGGACGGCCCGCGTACGGCATCGCGTCGGCCCAGCGCATCGCGACCTCGTGCACGGGGCTGCCGGGCTGACGGGCCTCGATCATCCTGCCGTTCCCGGTGTACATGGCGACGTGGCGGATGGTCGACGGGTTCGCGGTGTCGTTGGCGTAGAAGATCAGGTCGCCCGGGCGGAGCTGGTCGTAGGAGATCTTCTGCACGCGCTGGTACTGGGAGCGCGACGTGCGGGTGATGTCGACGCCCGCCGCGGACCACGCGCGCGACGTGAGGCCCGAGCAGTCGTAGCCCGGTCCGGTACCCCCGAACACGTACGGGGCGCCGATCTTGGTGCGCGCCCACGCGACGGCGGCCCGGCCCTGCGCCGCGCTGCCGACGCCCGTGCCCGGGGGCGGCGTCACGACCGGCGGCGGGTCGGGCGTCGGGGCGGGTGCCGGGTTCGGCGCGGGCGCGGGGTTCGGCGCGGGCGCGGGGTTCGGCGCGGGCGCGGGACTCGGGGCCGGCGCGGGCGCCGGCGCCGGGTCGGGCGCCGGGTTCGCGGGTGCGGGGCTGCTCGTCGGGGGCGCCGCGGGAGCGCGCGACGACGTCCCCGCCGCCGGGGCCTCGACGCGCGCCCGGGCCGCGGCCTCGCGCTCGCTCGCGGCCTGCGCGTCGAGGGCGTCCTGGCGCCGGCGCTCGACGTCGACGCTCGTGGCCCGCGCGCGGGCGAGCTCGGCGAGGAGCGTCTCGCGCCGGGTCGCGGACTCCTGCACCGCGTCGTCGAGCGCGTCGGACGAGACCTGGGCGGCGGCGAGCGCGTCCCGCGCACGGTCCTCGACCTCGCCCTGGTGCGCGAGCGCCGCGTCGGCCCGGGCACGGGCGGTGTCGGCGACGGCGCGCGCCGTCGCGTGCGCCTCCACCGCGCGACCCGCGGTCCGGCCGGCGACGCGCTCGGCGTTCTCCCGCTCGACGACCTGGCCCACCCCGTCCGCGTCGAGGACGGCACGCAACGCGTCGAGGTCGGTCGACCCCTGCCGGGACGCACGGAACAGCGCACCGACCGCGGCGCGCGACTCCGACTCTCCCGTCCGGGCGGTCGCGAGCGCCTCCTGGGCGTCGCGGACCTCCGCGTCGGCCGTCTCGAGCGCGTCCTGCGCGGCCGCGTACTCCTCCGCCGCGGTCTCGACGGCCGCCTCGGCGCTGGACCGGCGGTCCCGCAGCGACGCCAGCTCACGCTCGACGGACTCGACGTCCCGGGCGGCACCGTCCACGGCCTCGCGCGCCGCGCGGGCGTCGTCGTCCGACGGCGGGTCGGACGACGCGGAGGGCGCGAGCCCCACGCCGAGCACGAGCGCGAGCAGGCCCGCCGCGGACGCGGACGCGAGCCGACGGGGACCGGTGGCCGGGCGACGCCGCGCTCCCCCGAGGAGCCCCGGCCGGGCGGCGTGCGCCGACGTCGCGTCGTCCATCGCCCCTCCTTCGATCGGTCGTCCGGCGTGTCCCGTTGACAGCACCCGCACGAGTCTGCCCAGAAGGTCCGCGATGCGCCATCGGGGCGGTGCCGACCTTCTCAGGATGTGGTCTCGCATCGCGAGACACCCCTGTCGGGCGGCGCGGATCGGGCCTAGCCTCACCAGCATGTCCCGCCGAATGTGTCGCTGACCCCAGCACACGTTCGCCTGCCCGCGAGCCGTCGTCGACGACGCCCTCGCCGTGGCGATCCCGTCCCGTGTGCGCCCCTCGCCGCGGTCGACGGCCGGCCTCCCGCCTCCTCGTCCCCCACGGCACCCGTCCGCCCGGCGCGCCGTGCGCCGTCGTCCCACCCCACCACCCGCAGGAGAGCACCATGAGCACCGAGAACGCACCCGCCTGGTCCTTCGAGACGCGCCAGGTCCACGCCGGCCAGACCGCCGACCCGACGACCGGCGCCCGCGCGCTGCCGATCTACCAGACCACGTCGTTCGTCTTCCCCGACGCATCGGTGGCCGCCGACCGCTTCGCGCTCAAGGACCTCGGGCCGATCTACACGCGCATCGGCAACCCGACGCAGGAGGTCGTGGAGAACCGCATCGCGTCGCTCGAGGGCGGCGTCGGCGCGCTGCTCCTCGCGTCCGGGCAGGCCGCGACGACGTTCGCGATCCTCAACGTCGCCGAGGCGGGCGACCACGTCGTCGCCTCGCCGAGCCTCTACGGGGGTACCTACAACCTCCTGCAGTACTCGCTCGCCAAGCTCGGCGTCGAGACGACGTTCGTCACCGACCCGCACGACCCGCAGGCCTGGCGCGACGCCGTACGCCCGAACACGAAGCTGTTCTTCGGCGAGACGATCCCCAACCCGCAGGCCGACGTCCTCGACATCGAGGCCGTCGCGGCGGTCGCGCACGAGGTGGGCGTGCCGCTGATCGTCGACAACACCGTCGCGACCCCCTACCTGCTGCGGCCGCTCGAGCACGGGGCGGACGTCGTCGTGCACTCGGCGACGAAGTACCTCGGCGGGCACGGCTCCGCCATCGGCGGCGTGATCGTCGACGGCGGCACGTTCGACTACGCGGCGTACCCGGAGCGGTTCCCGAACTACAACACCCCCGACCCGTCGTACAACGGCCTCGTCTACGCGCGCGACCTCGGCGTGGACGGCATCCTCGGCGCGAACCTGGCCTACGTGCTCAAGGCGCGCGTGCAGCTCCTGCGCGACCTGGGCTCGGCGATCTCGCCGTTCAACGCGTTCCTCATCGCCCAGGGCATCGAGACGCTGTCGCTGCGCGTCGAGCGCCACGTCGCGAACGCGCAGAAGGTCGCCGAGTGGCTCGAGGCGCGCGACGACGTCCGCACGGTGCACTACGCGGGGCTGGAGTCGAGCCCGTGGCACGCGAACGCGCAGAAGTACCTGCCGCGCGGCGCCGGCGCGGTCCTCGCGTTCGAGCTCGACGGCGGCAGCGAGGCGGGGCAGGCGTTCGTCTCGGCGCTCCAGCTCCACTCCAACGTCGCCAACATCGGCGACGTGCGCTCGCTCGTCATCCACCCCGCGTCGACGACGCACGCCCAGCTCAGCCCCGAGGAGCAGGCGAAGTCCGGCGTGACGCCCGGCCTCGTCCGCCTCGCCGTCGGCATCGAGCACGTCGACGACATCCTCGCCGACCTCGAGCTCGGGTTCACCGCCGCCAAGTCGTCGCTGGACACCTGAGAGACGACCCCAGCACGCCCGGCGAAACGACGACGAGGACTGCGATGACGGATCTGGACAGCCGGGGCGCCCTGCGCGCCCCGGCCGTACAGTGGCCGACGGTGAGCCCTGTGAACGACGACCTTCTCTCCCCCGCCCCCGACGCCCGGCGCGACCACCGCCCGGACGCCTCGGCGGGGCGCGGCGTCGCGCCGTCGCGCGCGCGGGTGAAGGCACCGGTCCCGGCGACGGGCGCCTGGCGCGAGGGCGACCCGGTGGGGCGGCGGCAGTTCGCCGACGTCGGCACGTTCGACCTCGAGTCCGGCTCTCGCCTGCCCGACGTCCGCGTCGCGTTCGAGACGTGGGGCACGCTCGCACCGGACGGGTCGAACGCCGTCCTCGTGCTGCACGCCCTCACCGGCGACTCCCACGTCAGCGGCCCCGCCGGGGAGGGGCACGCCACCGCGGGCTGGTGGGAGTCGCTCGTCGGGCCTGGCGCGCCGATCGACACGGACCGCTGGTTCGTCGTCGCACCCAACGTGCTCGGCGGGTGCCAGGGGACCACCGGCCCGGCATCCACCGCGCCCGACGGCCGCCCGTGGGGCAGCCGCTTCCCGCGCGTCACGACGCGCGACCAGGTCGCGGTCGAGATCGAGCTCGCGCGGTCGCTCGGCATCACGTCGTGGGCGTTCGTCGTCGGCGCCTCGATGGGCGGGCACCGCGTCCTCGAGTGGGCGCTGCTCGGACCGGAGGCGGGGGTCGACGTCGTCTCGCTCGCCGCGATCGCGACGACCGCGCAGACGACCGGTGACCAGATCGCCTGGGCGCACCCGCAGCTCGGCGCGGTCCGTGCCGACCCCGGGTTCCGTGGCGGGGACTACTACGACGCCGCGGACGGCGACGGCCCGCACGTCGGGCTCGGTATCGCGCGGCAGATCGCGCACGCGACCTACCGGTCCGCGCGCGAGCTCGACGAGCGGTTCGGCCGCCTCCCGCAGGGCGGCGAGGACCCGTTCACCGACGGCCGGTACGCCGTGCAGTCGTACCTCGACCACCACGGCGACAAGCTCGCGCGCCGCTTCGACGCCAACTCGTACGTCGTGCTCACCGAGTCGATGCTCACGCACGACCTCGGTCGCGACCGCGGCGGGGTCGAGGCGGCGCTCGCGCAGGTCGCCGCGCACGCGCTCGTCGTCGCGGTCGACACGGACCGGCTCTTCCTGCCCGCCGACTGCGCGCGCATCGCGGCCGGTATCCCCGGCGCCGAG
The DNA here is from genome assembly GCF_001647255.1 of Cellulosimicrobium sp. I38E. Classification (NCBI taxonomy): domain Bacteria; kingdom Bacillati; phylum Actinomycetota; class Actinomycetes; order Micrococcales; family Promicromonosporaceae; genus Cellulosimicrobium; species Cellulosimicrobium sp. I38E. The sequence continues at coordinate 3,466 of NZ_LUAZ01000011.1, read as the reverse complement.
CCGCTGCGCACGCTCACGAGCGACTTCGGGCACGACGGGTTCCTCATCGAGTTCGACCAGCTCGGACCGATCGTCGCGGACTTCCTCGGGGAGCCGGCGCGCGTCCGCGACTGACGCGCCGACCGACCTGTCCACGAGGTGGCTCCGTGGCGGGCGTGCCCGCCCCGTCCTGGCACGATGAAGAGATGGACAGCGACGTGACCGAGGCGGCTCAGCACCTGCGCACCCAGTGGGAGCGGCTCGACCGCTGGCTGCGGGACCTCGAGGGCGAGCTGGACCGCGACGCAGGTCGTGCGAGCGTGCTCGACGGCTGGACCGTCGGCGAGCTGGTCACCCACCTCGGTCGTGTCATGGAGACCCTCGCGCTGTGCGGGCCGGTGCCCGCCGGCACCGTTCCCCTCACGCTCGCGGAGTACCTCGGCACGTACCCGGAGCGTGCGGAGGAGATCGAGCACTCGACACGCGCCCTCGACGCGGAGATCGCCGACGACCGCCTCGGGCGCGTCCAGGCCTTCGCCGCGGCCGGCTTCGCCCGGCTCGACGAGCTCGGCGACCAGCACGTCGTGCAGGCGCGGCGCGGCCCCATCACCCTCCAGGACATGGTGCGCTCACGAGTCCTCGAGCTCGTCGTCCATGCCGACGACCTCGCCCGCACGTTCCCGGGCGTGGTCACCGACCCGGTGGACCGCGGCGCGCTCGACGCCGTCGCGGCCGAGCTGCTGCACGTCGTCGTCACGCGCGGCGGCTGGGCGCTCGAGGTGCGCGACCCCCGCCTCTGGCTGCGCCTCGCGTGCGGCCGCGTCCCCTACGACGTCGACGAGCTCGCGCGGGCGCTCGAGCCCGTGCACACCTCCGAGGCGGTCCCCGACCTCGGCCGCATGCTCCCGCTGCTCTGACCGCTCCACCGGTGGGGTGACGCGCGGCACGCGCTCTCCCGTGGTTGCGGCGCGGACCGGACCGTAGGTTGGGGGCATGCTCGCCGCCTACGCCGACCACCTCGACCCCGACGACCCCCTGGCCGGCCTGGTCGTCGGGGACCGTCCCGAACCCGAGCCTCGCGAGCACTGGACCACCGTCGACGTACGCGCCGCGTCGCTCAACCACCACGACCTGTGGTCGCTGCGCGGGGTCGGGCTGCCCACCGACCGGCTCCCCATGATCCTCGGGACGGACGGCGCGGGCGTCGCCCCCGACGGCAGCGAGGTCGTCGTGCACGCGGTGATCGGGGCGGACGGGCACGGGGTCGGGCCGACGGAGCGTCGGTCACTCCTCTCCGAGCGCTACCCGGGCACGCTCGCCGAGCGCGTCGCCGTCCCGACGCACAACCTCGTCCCCAAGCCCCCGGAGCTGACGTTCGTCGAGGCCGCCTGCGTGCCGACCGCCTGGCTGACGGCGTACCGCATGCTCTTCACCGCCGGTGGTGCCGCACCCGGGGACCGCGTGCTCGTCCAGGGCGCGGGCGGTGGCGTCGCGACGGCGGCCGTCGCCCTGGGCGCGGCCGCCGGGCTCGAGATGTGGGTGACCTCCCGCTCCGCCGGCAAGCGCGCCGACGCCGTGAGGCTCGGGGCGGCCGCGACGTTCGAGCACGGTGCGCGTCTGCCGGCGCCGGTCGACGTCGTCGTCGAGACGGTCGGCCAGGCGACCTGGCGACACTCGCTGCGCGCGGTCCGCCCGGGCGGGACCGTCGTCGTCGCCGGAGCCACGAGCGGGGACGCGTCGCCCGCCGAGCTGACCCGCGTCTTCTTCCACGAGATCCGCATCGAGGGCGTGACGATGGGGACGCGCGACGACCTGGCGGCGCTGCTGCGGTTCCTCGCGCGGAGCGAGGTGCGGCCCGTCGTCGACCAGGTGCTGCCTCTGACGCAGGCTCGCGACGGCCTCGCCCGACTTGCCGCCGGGGAGCAGTTCGGCAAGGTGGTGCTCACGCCGTGACGTCGTCGGGCTGGGGTCCGGACGTCCTCGGCGCCGGGTACGAGCAGTGCACGGTCGAGCTGGAGCCCGACGACGAGGGCGAGGTCGTCGTGACCGTGGTCCGCCACGCGCCGGCGACCGACGAGCCGATCCGACCGGCGCGCGCGGTGCTGTACGTCCACGGGTGGAGCGACTACTTCTTCCAGACCGAGCTCGCCGAGACCTGGCACGCGCTCGGCGCGGCCTTCTACGCCGTCGACCTCCGCAAGTACGGACGCAGCCTCCGCCCGCACCAGACGCCCGGGTACGCCGACCACCTCACCGAGTACGACGCCGACATCGCCGCGGCGCTCGAGGTCGTCCGGGCGGACCTCGGCCAGCACGCGGCGATCATGCTCATGGGTCACTCCACCGGCGGCCTCGTCGCGGCGCTCTGGGCGCACCGGCACCCCGCCGTCGTCCGGGGGCTCGTGCTCAACAGCCCGTGGCTCGAGCTCCAGGGATCGTCCGTCGCGAGAACCGTCTCGGGACCCGCGATCCGTCAGCTCGCACGCTTCCAACCGCGCACGCCGCTGCCGAACGTCGACCCTGGCTACTACGCCCGGACGTTGCGCGACCGCGACGACGGCACCTGGGTCATCGACGACGCCTGGCGGCCCGTCCCGTCGTTCCCCGTCCGCGCCGGCTGGCTGCGTGCGGTCATCTCCGGCCACGCCCGGGTCGCGGCCGGACTCGCGATCGACTGCCCCGTGCTCGTGCTCCTCGCCGAGAAGTCGCTGTTCAGCACCCGCTGGTCCGAGGAGATGCGTTCGGCTGACATCGTGCTCGACGTCGAGCCGCTGGCACGCCGCTCCGCGCACCTGGGACGGGTCGTCACCATCGTCAGGATCCCCGGCGGGATGCACGACCTCTCGCTCTCGGCGCCCGAGCCGCGCTCCCGGTTCTTCGCGGAGATCGTGCGCTGGTCGGCGGCCTACGGCTGGGCTTGACCCATGCCCGCGAGGCGTCTCCACGCAGGACCGCGTGGGGCCAGGGTCACGCGGAACATGGGGGTATGCGGAAATGCCGAAGGCCCACCCCGTGTGGGGTGGGCCTTCGGTGAAGGGTTGTCCGGCGGCGTCCTACTCTCCCACCCCGTCTCCAGGGCAGTACCATCGGCGCTGAAGGGCTTAGCTTCCGGGTTCGGTATGGGACCGGGCGTTTCCCCTTCGCTGTGACCGCCGTAACTCTATGGAACCTTTGTCAACACTGGGCACCCCCGGTTGTGGGGGTGTGGTGCTGGTGGTTCGGGAACCGCACAGTGGACGCGTAGCAAAAAGTTGTTGGTGTTGAAGTTGTCGGCTGATTAGTACCGGTCAGCTGCACGGGTCTTTCGTCCCCGCTTCCACGTCCGGCCTATCGACCCAGTGTTCTGCTGGGTGCCTCTCACCCCGTAGGGTATGGAAACCTCATCTTGAAGCAGGCTTCCCGCTTAGATGCTTTCAGCGGTTATCCCTTCCGAACGTAGCCAACCAGCGGTGCTCCTGGCGGAACAACTGGCACACCAGAGGTTCGT
>NZ_LUAZ01000010.1:0-94099 GCF_001647255.1 Cellulosimicrobium sp. I38E | reverse complement strand
CCACCCGCCCACCCCGGCGGGACCTCACCAAGGAGACACGTCGATGACCCTGCGCACGACGAAGCGCCTCTGGACCGCCGCTCTCGCGGTCGGCACGCTCGGCGCGCTGAGCGCCTGCGCCGGCGGTGCCGGCGCCGGCAGCTCCACCCCCACCCCCGAGGACGGCGCCGCGTCCGGCTCCGTGACCATGTGGACGTACCCCGTCATCGCCGACGAGGCCGCCCACAAGGCCTTCTGGGACGAGCAGATCGCCGCCTTCCAGGAGGAGAACCCCGACGTCGACGTCAAGGTCGAGATCTACCCGTGGGCCGGCCGTGACGAGACGCTCGCGACGGCCATCGCGGGCAACAAGGGCCCCGACGTCGTCTACCTCATCCCGGACCAGATCCCCAAGTACGGCAAGTCGCTGGCCGCGGTCGACAACTACGTCACCGACCAGGTGGGCGACCTGCGCGAGAACGCGTCGAAGGCCGTCACGGTCGACGGCGCGATGCTCGGCTCGCCGCTGATCATGAACAGCAAGCCGCTCGTGTGCAACGCCGCGGCGTTCGAGGCCGTCGGCGAGGCCGGCAACTACCCGGAGACGTGGGACGACCTCATGGCGCTCGCGCCGACGTTCCAGGCCGCCGGCTACGACGTCACCAACTACTGGGGCTCGGTCGACGCGACGCTCAACGAGTCCTTCTACCCGCTGCTGTGGCAGGCGGGCGGGTCCGTCTTCTCCGAGGACGGCTCGTCGGTCGCGTTCGACTCGCCCGAGGGCATCGAGGCGCTCCAGTTCGCGGTCGACCTCGCCGAGGGCGGGTACATCGAGAAGGACCTGCTGACGACGATCCCCGCGTTCGAGCAGACCAACACCGCCAAGGGCAAGATCGCGTGCACCTGGCAGCAGGGCCCGGCCGACGTCGCGGGCTTCTGGGGCGAGGAGAACGTCGTCGTGCTCCCGCCGCTCAAGCAGGCCGAGGCGGTCGCGTTCGGCACGGTCGGCTCGCTGTCCGTGCTCAAGACGGCGGAGAACCTCGACGCCGCGGGCAAGTGGGCCGCGTTCGCGACCTCGCCCGAGGTGAGCACCGAGTACGCGAAGGCGGCGGGCTGGTTCTCGCCGTACGAGAGCGAGTCGGGCCTCTACGCCGACGACCCGGTGCTCTCGGCGCTCGAGGACACGCTCCAGTACACGACCGCGGGCGAGGTCAACGAGAAGTCCCGTGAGGTCATGGGCGTGCTCGCCCCGGAGATCCAGGCCGCGCTCATCGGCGAGAAGACGCCCGAGCAGGCCCTGAAGGACGCGGCCGCGGCGGCGAACCCGCTGCTCGGCTGACCGACGTCGCGGCGCGGGCGGCCCTCCCCCTGGCCGCCCGCGCCGCGGCACCCCTCGCGGTACGAGAGGAGAACCCATGACCGCGACCGCCCCCACCTCGGACGGGCTCACCGCCGACGGGGCCGACCGGCGCCCGGCGCCGAAGCCCCCGCGCGGCGGCACCCGCCGCGTCCTGGAGCGCCGTGAGGCGAGGATCGGCCTGCTGTTCGCCCTCCCCGCGTTCCTGCTGTTCCTGCTGTTCCGGTTCGGCCCCGCCATCGCGGGCGTCGCGCTGAGCTTCTTCGACTACACCATCGGCGTCGGCGCCGAGTGGACGGGCGTCGAGAACTTCCGGCGCATGGTCGACGACCCCATCTTCTGGTCCGCGCTGCGCGTCACGGTCGTGCTGAGCCTGCTCATCGTCCCGGTGTCGCTCGCGATCTCGACGTTCATGGCGCTCATGGTGCGCCGCTCGTTCCGCGGCTCCGGCTTCTACCGGTCGGTGTTCTTCCTGCCCGTCGTCACGAGCCTCGTGCTCGCCGCGACGGTGTTCACGTGGGTGTTCTCCACGAACGGCCCCTGGTCCAAGCTCATGGGCGCGCTCGGGTTCTCCACCGAGTCGTGGCTCGGCGACACGCTGCTCGTGCTCCCCGCGCTCGCCATGGTGGCGATCTGGTCGCGCTTCGGGTACGGGATGCTCATCCTCCTCGCCCGCATGCAGGACCTGCCGCGCGAGCTCGAGGAGGCCGCCGCGATCGACGGCGCCGGACCGTGGAAGCGGTTCTGGTTCATCATCGCGCCCCAGCTCAAGCCGACCCTGTTCTTCCTCGCCGTCATCGAGACGACGGCGTCGTTCCAGATCTTCGACCTCGTCTACGTGATGACCGCCGGCGGACCGGCCCGGGCGAGCTACAACCTCGTCTTCTACATCTACGACCAGGGCTTCAAGTACTTCGACCTCGGCTACGCGAGCGCGCTCGGCGTCGCGCTGTTCGTCGTCACGCTCGTCGTCGCCCTCATCCAGCGCTACGCCATCGGGAGGGACAAGTGACCGCCGTCGACCCCACCACCACCGGGCGGGTGCTCGAGGGCGCCGCGATGCCCGTGCGCCCCACCGCGACCCGCCGCCGGCGCGGCCGCAAGGGCGCGAGCGACCTGTCGCTGCGCGGCAAGGTGCTGCGCTACGTCGTGCTCTCGCTCGCCGCCGTCGTGACGATCTTCCCGTTCTACGCGATGGTCGTGCTGTCGCTGAAGCCGGCCGCCGCGATCGACTTCCCCGCGTCGCTCCTGCCGACGAACCTCACGACCGAGGCCTACGACCGCGTGCTCGGCGCGGGCAACATCGGCACCTGGCTCGTCAACACGCTCGTGTACTCGGTCGTGTCCGTCGTCGCGGTGCTGCTGCTCGCGTCGATGGCCGGCTACGCGTTCGCGAAGAAGAAGTTCCCCGGGCGCGAGGCGATGTTCTGGTCGTTCCTCGCGATGGTCATGGTCCCGTACCACGTGACCCTCATCCCGACGTTCATCCTCATCGCCCAGGCGGGCGGGCTCGACACGTACTGGGGCCTGATCCTGCCGACGCTCGCGAACGCGCAGGCCGTGTTCCTCATGCGGCAGTTCATCCTCGACCTGCCCGACGAGCTGTTCGAGGCCGCGAAGCTCGACGGCGCCTCGGAGTGGCGCATCTTCCTGCGCATCGTGCTGCCGCTGTGCAAGCCGATCCTCGCGACGCTCGGCACGTTCGTCTTCCTGTGGCACTGGAACGACTTCCTGTGGCCGCTCATCATCGGCCAGGGCACCGACCACTGGACGCTGACCGTCGGCATCGCCTCGCTCCAGCAGCAGGACGTGCCGCTCAACATGGTGCTCGCGGGCGCCACCATCTCGTTCGTTCCGATCTTCGCCTCGTACCTCGTGGCCCAGCGCTTCTTCGTCGAGGGCGTCACCTCGTCCGGCATCAAGGGATGACTCACCACATGACCACGCAGACCAGCACCACCGCCCCGGCCGCCCTCAAGGCCCCGACGTCCGTCGCGGAGCTCGAGGAGCTGCTCACGACGCCGTCCCCCGCCCTCGTGGAGGACCTCGCCGCCCGCTCGGGCGACCTCGTCATCCTCGGCGCGGGCGGCAAGATGGGCCCGAGCCTCACCGTCCTCGCCCGCCGGGCGCTCGACGCGGCCGGGCGCACGGGCGACGTCGTGCACGCCGTCTCGCGGTGGTCCGACGCCGCGCAGGCGGACCGTCTGCGCGACGCCGGGGTGAACGTCGTCGCGGCCGACCTGCTCGCGCCCGACGCCGACCTCGCGTCCCTCCCCGACGGCGCCGACGTCGTCTACATGGTGGGCGCCAAGTTCGGCACGTCGGCCGCGCCGTCGCTGGCGTGGGCCGCGAACGCGGCGCTCGTGCACGACGTCGCGCGCCGCTACGCCGACTCGACCATCGCCGCGTTCTCGACCGGCAACGTCTACCCGCTCGTGCCCGTCGAGTCCGGCGGGTGCTCCGAGGAGCACCCCGTCGGGCCGGTCGGCGAGTACGCGATGAGCTGCCTCGGCCGCGAGCGCGTGCTCCAGCACGCCGCGCTCTCGCGTGGCACGAAGGTCGTGACGATCCGCCTCAACTACGCCGTCGACCTGCGCTACGGCGTCCTGTTCGACGTCGCGTCGCCGATCCTCGCGGACGAGCCCGTCGACCTCACCACCGGGCACGTCAACGTCGTGTGGCAGGGGTACGCGAACGAGGTCGCGCTGCGCTCGCTGGGCCTCGCGTCGTCGCCCGCGACGGCGATCAACCTCACCGGCCCGGAGACGGCGTCGGTGCGGCGCCTCGCGGAGCTCCTCGGCCGCGGCCTCGACCGCGAGGTGTCGTTCACGGGCGAGCCCGCCCCGACGGCGCTGCTCAACGACGCGACCCGCTGCCACGAGCTGTTCGGCTACCCGCAGGTGCCGCTGCGCACGCTCGTGGACTGGCAGGCGCAGTGGCTCGCGGCCGGCCTGCCGACGAGCGGCAAGCCGACGAAGTTCGCCGTGCGCGACGGGGCGTTCTGATGACGGCCTCCACCGCCGCGGCGCCGGCCACCCCGCGCCTCGCCGACGACGTCGCCGCGCTCCTGCGCGCGGGGACCGTCATCCCGGCCCAGCCCCTCGCGCTCGATGCCGACCGCCGCCTCGACGAACGCCGCCAGCGCGCGCTCACGCGGTACTACCACGCGGCGGGCGCGGGCGGCGTGGCCGTCGGCGTCCACACGACGCAGTTCGAGATCCGCGAGCACGGGCTCCTGCAGCCCGTTCTCGAGCTCGCGGCCGAGGTGTCGCGCGCGACCGTCGCGGGCGACGCGCCGGCGGGCTCGCTGCACACCGGGCCCCGCCCGCTCGTCCAGGTCGCGGGCGCGGCCGGCGACGTGCGGCAGGCCGTCGCGGAGGCGGAGCTTGCCGCGGGCCTCGGCTACGACGCGGTGCTGCTCGCGCCGCGCGTGCCCGGTCTCGCCGGCTCGCGCGAGGAGGTCGAGCGCGTGCTGCTCGACCGCGCCCGCGCCGTCGGCGAGGTGCTGCCCGTCATCGGGTTCTACCTCCAGGAGGCGATCGGCGGGCCGCGCCTGTCCGTCGGCTTCTGGCGCGAGTACGCGTCGATCGAGGCGGTCGTCGCGATCAAGGCGGCGCCGTTCCACCGCTACCGGACCGTCGACGTGCTGCGCGGCGTCGCCGCGTCGGGGCGCGGCGACCAGATCGCGCTGTACACGGGCAACGACGACGCGATCGTCGCGGACCTCACGCAGCGCCTCGACGTCCCGGTGACCGACGCCGAGGGCCGCGCCTCGACCTTCACGGCCCGGTTCGTGGGCGGCCTGCTCGGGCAGTGGGCGGTCTGGACCCGGGGCGCGGTCGAGACGCTGGCCCTCGCGCACGCCGCGCACGGCATCGGCCCCGAGGGCGGGGCGACCGTGCCCGACGCCGCCGCCCTCGCGACCCTCACCGCGCGCGCGGCCGGCCTCACCGACGCGAACGCGGCCGTCTTCGACGCGGCGCACGACTTCGCGGGCGTCATCGCGGGCGTCCACGAGGTGCTGCGTCGCCAGGGCCTGCTCGACGGCATCTGGTGCCTCGACCCGGACGAGACCCTCTCCCCCGGGCAGGCCGACGAGCTGACGCGCGTGACGGCGTCGTACCCGTGGCTCGCCGCCGCGGACGACGCGCTCGTCGCGGAGCACCTCGAGGCCTGGCTGCGATGACCGGCGCGCCCGGCGTGGAGACCGTCGCGGGGCCCGGTCCGGGGACCGCGGCCCGCGCGGTCGTCGCGGTCGCGCCGTGGCTGCGCGCCGAGCTGTTCGCCCCCGACGCGTGGGAGCGCCTGGCCGGCGCGGGACCGTTCGACGTCGTCGACGACCCGCGGGCGCTCGGCGCCGCGCTCGACCGGCTGAGCCCCGCGGCGCGCGAGCGCGTCGACGCGCTCGTGATCTCGTGGGGCACGCCTCCCCTGGACGCGGACCTCCTGGACCGGCTCCCCGGGCTGCAGCTCGTCGCGCACACGGGCGCCTCCGTCAAGCCGTTCGTCACGCCCGCGCTGTGGGCTCGCCGGATCCGCGTGACGCAGGCGGGGCAGGCCATGGCGCGCCCGGTCGCGGAGGTCTCGGTGACGTTCGCGCTCGCGCTGCTGCACCAGGTCCCGACGTTCCACAACGCCCTGCACGACGGCGTCCCGTGGGCCGACGCGGAGGCCGCACCCCCGCGGTGCGAGATCGCGGGCACGCGCGTCGGCGTCGTCGGGGCGTCGCGCACCGGGCGCGCGGCGATCGCGATGCTGCGCGCGCTCGCCGCGGAGGTCGTCGTCGCCGACCCGACCCTCTCCCCCGCCGACGCCGCCGCGCTCGGCGCGACGCTCGTCGGCCTCGACGAGCTGCTCGCCACGAGCCGCGTGACGATGCTGCACGCGCCCGTCCTGCCCGAGACGCACCACCTGCTCGGCGCGCGCGAGCTCGCGCTCCTGCCCGACCACGCCGGGCTGGTCAACACCGCGCGGTCGTGGCTCACGGACGAGGACGCGCTCGTCCGCGAGCTCGCGAGCGGGCGGATCAGCGCCGCGCTCGACGTCTACGACGCCGAGCCGCTGCCCGAGGACCACCCGCTGCGCCGCCTGCGGAACGTGCTCCTCACACCGCACCACGCCGCCGCGACCGTGCAGGGCCGGCTCGCGCAGGGCGCGATCGTCGTCGACGAGCTCGCCCGCTTCCGCGCCGGGGAGCCGCTGGTCCACGAGGTGCGCGAGGCCGACCTCGACCGCATGGGCTGAGCCCGCGGGGGACCGTGTCGGGGCGGGCCGTCCCGGGGCGGGTCAGGCTCCTGGGTCCGGCACCCGAGGCGCCGGGCCGAACCGCCGCCGCGGGAGCGTCGCGACCGCGACCCCGGCGAGGCACAGCGCGCCGCCCGCGAGCGTGACGACGGCCGGCACCTCGTCGAGCACGAGCCAGGAGAGCACCACGACGATCGGCGGGACGAGATAGGTGGTCGCCGCCGCGCGACCCGCGCTGAGGCGCGAGAGCGCGTACCCCCACGTCGTGAAGGCGACGGCCGTCGGGCCGAGCCCGAGGAGCACCACGGCCCACGTGGACGACGCGGGAGCCGACCCCGCGTCGGCGGCGAGCGTCGGGGCGAACGGCAGGAGCGCGACAGTGCCCGCGAGGCACCCGACCCACGTCATCGTCAGGGCGTCGACGCGCGCGAGCAGCCGCTTCTGCGACGTCGCGGCGCCCGCGTAGAGGACCGCGGCCGCGAGCCCGAGCGCGACCCCGACGACGTCGCGCTCTCCCGACGACGTCGCCGCGGCGATGATCGCCACGCCCGCGAACGCCGCGGCCATGCCCACGAGGAGGCGGCGCGGGAAGCCCTCCCCGAGCAGCAGTCCCGCGAGGACCGCGACGAGGACGGGCGCCACGTTGACGAGCAGCGCCGTCGTCCCCGCGTCGAGGTGCTGCTCGGCGGCGTTGAGCGCGAGGTTGTAGAGGCTGAACCACCCCACGCCCCACGCGAGGACGGCGACGAGCACGCGACCGCGTGGGAGGACGGGTCGCGCACCGCTGCGCAGCCACCGGACGGCGACGATCGCCGTGAGGCCGACGCTGCCGGCGAGCTGACGGCCGAGCGCGAGGGACCCGGGCTCGTAGTCGTGGCCTGCGGCCCGGACACCGATGAACGCCGACGCCCACAGCAGGACGGTCACGGCCACGGCGAGGACGACGGGCATCGCGGCACGACCGGCCGACCCGCGAGCGGGGGGCGGGCCCGACCGGTCAGAGGCCGCCGCGGGGGCGGCGGGCCGGACGGCGTCGACGGGCGTGGTCGTCGGGGTCTCGGGTGCGGTCACGCGTCGATCGTCGCCCCAACCCACTGTTCAGCACCAGCGAGATTTCCTACCCCTCGATTCAGTCTCGCTGTAGCGTGGAGGGATGCTCGACGTTCATCGCCTCCGGATCTTCCGCTCGGTCGTCGCGAGCGGGTCGGTCCAGGCCGCCGCCGCCACGCTCGGGTACACGCCGTCCGCCGTGAGCCAGCACGTCGCTGCGCTCCAGCGCGAGACCGGTCTGACGCTGCTCGAACGAGCCGGGCGCGGCGTGCGGCCCACCGCGGCGGGGCTCGCGCTCGCCGCCCAGGCCGACGGCGTGCTCGCGCGCCTCGGCGAGGCGGAGGCCGTCGTCGCGGACCTGCGAGCGGGCCGCACGGGCTCGCTCTCGCTCGCCTACTTCGCGTCGGTGGGCGCCGCCTGGCTGCCGCACGTCGTGCGCCGGCTCACGGCGGACTTCCCCGGCGTCCGGATCGACCTGGAGCTGCGCGAGACCATCCCCGACGACCCCGACGCGCGCGCGGACGTGCAGCTCGTCGTCGCGCCGCGCGGGTTCGACCCCGGGAGCGGCTTCCGGTCGCACCACCTGCTCGACGACCCGTACGTCGTCGTGCTGCGCGACGACCACCACCTGGCGCCCCGCGACGAGGTCGAGCTCGCCGCGCTGCGCGACGAGCGCTGGGTCGACAACGACTTTGCACGCGGCTGGTGCCGCCGCAACCTCGTCGAGGCGTGCACGGCCGCCGGGTTCAGCCCGCCGTTCCACGTGGAGGCCCACGACTACCCGACCGCGATCGCATTCGTCGGCGCAGGGGTCGGGGTCACGGTCCTGCCCGCGCTCGGCGCCGCGCACCTGCCTCCCGGGCTCGTCGCCGTCCCGGTCGTCCGCCCCGCGCCGGTGCGCTCGATCCACGCCGTGCTGCGCGACGCCGTCGTCGGCACGCCCCCGGCCCGGGCCGTGCTCGACACGCTCCACCAGGTCGTGGGCGCACGTGTCGATCTGGTGGGTTCCCGTTCGACCTGAGGACGAGAGGGTCGGGAGGTGGTCCGGCTTATGCCCCGTCGGACGCCGTGTACGACCTGCCCGGCCAGTACGGCCACTCCTCGAAGCGGTCGACGCGCCCGTCCGGGGCGAACCGGAGCACCCACAGGTCGCGGTACTCCTGCATCTCGGGCGCGAGGTACCGGACCTCGAGACGCACGACGGCGTCGTGGCCCTCGACCGCGACGGGCTCCGCGGTCACCGTGAAGGTCGCGCCCTCGTCCGCGGTCCAGAAGCCGCGGATCGCGTCGTGACCGCGCAGCGGCTCGTCGTCGTAGGGCGAGCGCAGGTACGTCGCGTCCGGGGTGAACAGCCGCTCGACGGCGGTCGTGTCGCTCGCGCGCCACGCCTCCTCGTACGCCGCGAGCCAGGCCGCCACGGCCACGCGCGGTTCGCTCTCGGGCACGGGTCCTCCTCCGTCGGTCGTCGTCGACCCGTCCGACGCTACCTCTCCCGCGGCGCTGCGAGAATCGGGGGGTGAGCGAGACCCCCGACCCCGGCACCGACTGGCGACCGCACGTCGCCGACCCGGCCGCCCGACCGCCGTCGACCCTGCCCCACGTCGTGTTCTACGAGCCGCGCATCCCCGGCAACACGGGCAACGCGATCCGCCTCGCCGCGGTGACCGGGGCGCGCCTGCACCTCGTCGAGCCGCTCGGGTTCGACCTGGACGAGCCCAAGCTCCGGCGCGCGGGCCTCGACTACCACGATCTCGCGGCCGTCGAGGTGCACGCGGACCTCGACGCCGCGCTCGCGACCCTCCCGGGCCGGGTGTTCGCGTTCACGACGCGCGCGACGACGTCGTTCACCGACGTGTCCTACCGGCCCGACGACGTCCTGCTGTTCGGCCCCGAGCCGACGGGCCTGCCCGACGACGTGCTCGCCCACGAGCGGATCACCGACCAGCTCAAGATCCCCATGCTGCCCGGGCGACGCTCGCTCAACCTCACCAACGCGGCGTCGATCGCCGTCTACGAGGCGTGGCGGCAGACGGGCTTCGCCGGGGGTGCGTGAGGGAGACCGCGTACCGGGTACGGGTCCCGGGCCGGGTTTTCCCGGATACCGGAGCGCGGCGCGACGCGGTGGACTGGGACCGGGCCGGGCAGGCCCATCATCCCGAGCGAAGGAGCTCCATGCGAACCACACGCCAGCGCGCCCTGGTCGTCTCCGCCCTCGTCGCCGCGGCCGTCGCCGTGGCACCGTCCGCGGTAGCCGCGCCGTACGACGGCGGCCCCTGCACGTTCGACGTGACCCGGACCGGGAACGTCTTCACCGTCAGCGCGGGCACGTGCGACTGGGTCCTGCTCGAGGTCTACGGCAACGCGTACGGGATGAATCTCAACCGGTCGGTCTCGACGACGTCGGTCGCGTCGGTGGAGATCGCCGGACCGGTCTGGGGCGTGACCGGCGCCGCCGCGGTGGGCCGCAAGGCGGGCGTGACGGGCCCCGTCGTCCGCGTGCTCTGACCACCCCTCCCCCGGCCCCCGCTGAGTGCATGAGATAGTCGCGTCCGAGGGTCTCGGACGCGACTATTTCATGCACTCAGCGGGGTGGGTCCGGGTCAGACGAGGTCGCGGACCGCCGCGTACTGCTCGCGGATGGCCGGGACCGGGTCGGCCTCGACCACCGTGGCCGACGACGCGGCCCAGGTGGGCGGGGCGACGTCCGCCCCGGAGCCGCCCGCCGCGTGCGCGGCGAGGACCCAGGCCGCCTGGCGCGCGGCGCCGTCGGCCACGTACTCGCCGGGCTCGGGGACCGTGACGGGCAGACCGAGGACCTGCGGCGCGATGCGCCGGACCGCCTCGGACTGCGCGCCGCCGCCGATGAGCTGCACGCGCTCGACCCGGACGCCGAGCGCCCGGAGCGCGTCGAGCCCGTCCGCGAGGCCGCACAGCATGCCCTCGACGTACGCGCGCGCGAGGTGCTCCGGAGTCGACGTGCCGAGCCGGATGCCGTGCAGCGTGCCGGACGCGTCGGGACGGTTGGGCATGCGCTCGCCCTCCAGGTACGGCACGAGCACGAGTCCGTCCGCGCCGGGGGGCGCCTGGAGGGCGAGCCGCGACAGGCCCGCGTGGTCGACGCCGAGGACGGCGCGCGCCGCGTCGAGCACCCGGCTCGCGTTGAGCGTCACCGCGAGCAGCAGGTAGCGGCCCGTCGCGTCGGAGAACCCGTTGACGAGGCCGGAGCCGTCCGCCGTGCGGTCGTCGGTCACCGCGGACACGACGCCCGACGTCCCGATCGACACCGCGACGTCGCCCGCGACCATGCCGAGGCCGAGGGCCGCGCCCGCGTTGTCGCCCGCACCGGGGCCGAGCAGCGTGCCGCCCTCGACCGCGCTGCCTGCGACCGAGGCGTGCGCGACGCCCGCCACGGCTGAGGGTGCGACGACGCGCGGCAGCACGACGTCCGTCCGGCCGAACGCGAGTTCGAGAAGATCGAGGCGGTACGCGCCCCGGCCGTCGGGACCGTCGTCCCTGGTCGCGTCGTAGTAGCCGGTGCCCGACGCGTCGGACGCGTCGGTGACGAGCGCGTCGAGGTCCGGGCCGAGCGGCGCGGACTCGTCGCCCGCCGGGCCGTACCCCGCGATGCGCCACGTGAGCCAGTCGTGCGGCAGCGCGACGGCGGCGACGCGCGCCGCGTTCTCCGGCTCCGCGTCGCGCAGCCAGCGCAGCTTCGTCACCGTGAGCGAGGCGACCGGCACGGACCCGATCGCGTCCGCCCACGCCTGGGCGCCCGCCTCGGTCGCGGACTCGACCCGGTCGTGAGCGTCGGGGACGCCCTCGGCGAGGCGGGCCTCGCCGAGCTCGCGGATCAGGTCACGCGCCGCCGGGGCCGAGCGCGTGTCGTTCCACAGGAGCGCGTCGCGCACGACGTTCCCGTCCGCGTCGAGCGCGACGAGCCCGTGCTGCTGGCCGCCGACCGCGAGCGCCGCGACGTCGTCGAGCCCGCCCGCCGCGGACGCGGCCTCGCGGAACGCGTCCCACCACGCGTCGGGATGAACCTCCGTGCCGTCGGGGTGCTTGGCCGACCCGGTGCGGACGAGCGCGCCCGTCGCGGCGTCGCGCACGACGACCTTGCAGGACTGCGTGGACGTGTCGACGCCGGCGACGAGCGTGCGCTCGCCGCCGGCGTCGGACGTCCTGGCGTCGGTCGTCACCTCAGCCGATCAGGTGCTCGAGCGCGAGCTGGTTGAGGCGCACGAAGCCGAAGTCGCGGTTCGCCGCGGCGTCGACGTCGAACTCCTCGTATGCGCTGCGGTCCGCGAGCAGGTCGGCCACGGACTCGCCCTCGGCGAGCGTCGGCTGGCCCAGCTCGAACACGCCGGAGTGCGCGAACGCCTCCTGGACGCGGCTGTCGGCGCGGTACGCCGCGGCCTTGCGCGCGAGCAGGCGGTAGGTCTCCATGTTGGCGCGCGCGGAGTCCCACACGCCGACCTCGTTCTCGGTGCGCGACGGCTTGTAGTCGAAGTGGCGCGGGCCCGTGTAGGTGGGGCCGCCGTTCGGGAAGCCGTTCTCGAGCAGGTCGACCGTGAAGAACGCGGAGAGCAGGTCGCCGTGGCCGAACACGAGGTCCTGGTCGAACTTGATCGAGCGCTGGCCGTTGAGGTCGATGTGGAAGAGCTTGCCCGCCCACAGCGCCTGCGCGAGGCCGTGCGTGTAGTTGAGGCCCGCCATCTGCTCGTGGCCCGTCTCCGGGTTGAGGCCCACGATGTCGCCGTTGTCGAGCTTGGCGATGAGGCCGAGCGCGTGGCCGATGGTCGGCAGGAAGATGTCGCCGCGGGGCTCGTTCGGCTTGGGCTCGAGCGCGATCTTGAGGTCGTAGCCCTTCTCCTTGATGTACGCCGCGGTGAGGTCGAGGCCCTCGGCGTAGCGCTCGTGCGCGGAGTGCAGGTCCTTGGCGCCGTCGTACTCGGTGCCCTCGCGGCCGCCCCACATGACGAACGTCTTGGCGCCCAGCTCCGCCGTGAGGTCGACGTTGCGCAGCACCTTGCGCAGCGCGTAGCGGCGCACGCCGCGGTCGTTCGACGTGAGGCCGCCGTCCTTGAACACGGGGTGGCTGAACAGGTTGGTCGTCACCATCTCGATGACGAGGCCCGTGTCCTGCGCCGCCTGGCGCACGGAGTCGAGGCGCTTGGTGCGCTCGGCGTCGTCGGCGCCGAACGGCACGACGTCGTCGTCGTGGAACGTGAAGCCCCACGCGCCGAGGTCGGCCAGGCGGCGCACGGACTCGGCCGGGTCGAGCGCGGGACGGCTCGCGCTGCCGAACTGGTCCTGCGCGGTCCAGCCCACGGTCCACAGACCGAAGGAGAAGTTGATGTCTGTGTCGTGTCGGGTGGTCTCGTCGGCCACGGTGGTCTCCTCGTCGAGAGGGCCGTGACGCGGTCCTCGCGCCGACGGCCTATTTATGTCGTACGGATGAACTTATCCGCCCGGGTCGGTAAGGTCAAGACCGTGAACCGCAGCGTCGCGACCCGCACGGGTCCCCCAGCAGCACGGCAGGCCACGCTTCGCGAGCACAACCTCGCCCTCGTCGCCCGCGCGGTCTTCGAGTCCGCCCACCCCTGCTCGCGCGCCGACATCGCCGCGGCGAGCGGCCTCACGCGCGCGACCGTCTCGACCCTCGTGGACCGGCTCGTCGCCGCGGGCATCGTCGCCGAGCTCCCTCCCGCGACCCCGCAGCGCGCGGGACGGCCCGCCGTCCCCCTCGCGCCCGCGCCGCACTCGCTCGTCGGGCTCGGCCTCGAGGTGAACATCGACTACCTCGGCGGCCGCGTGCTCGACCTCACCGGCGCCGTCGTCGCCGAGCACGTCGACCCGGACGACCTGCACGACAGCGATCCCGCCGAGGTGCTCGCCCGGCTCGGTCGCATCGCGCAGGACCTCCTCGCGACCGTCCGCGCCGACGGCATGACCGTCGCCGGAGCGCGCCTCGCCCTGCCCGGCCTCGTCGACACGCGCGCCGGACGGCTCGAGGTCGCGCCCAACCTCGGCTGGTCCCACCTCGACCCCGTCCGTCTCCTCGGCCTCGACCCGGACGTCCCCGTCGAGATCGGCAACGAGGCCAAGCTCGCCGCGCTCGCCCAGGCGAGCCGCGGCGTCGTGCCCGACGACGCGACCGAGCCCGCACCGTCCACCTACCTCTACGTGTCGGGCGACGTCGGCATCGGCTCCGCGATCGTCGTCGACCGCCGGCTCTTCCACGGCCGCCACGGCTGGACCGGCGAGGTCGGGCACGTCGTCGTGGACCCGCGCGGCCCACGCTGCCGCTGCGGCGCGACCGGCTGCCTCGAGCAGTACGCGGGCAAGGACGCGCTCCTGCGCGGTGCGGGCCTGCCGGTCGACGCCCCCACCGAGACGCTCGTCGCCGCGCTCGACGCCGCGGAGCCCGCCGCGCTCGCCGTCGTCGAGCAGGCCGGGACCGCGCTCGGCAGCGCGCTCGCCGACTACGTGAACCTCGTCGACATCGACACCGTGCTGCTCGGCGGCATCTACCCCGCGCTCCTGCCCTACCTGCGCGGCGCGGCCGAGGCCGAGCTGCGCACGCGCGTCCTCGCCGCCCCGTGGACGGACGTCGTCCTGCTCCCCGCCCCGGTCGGCGACCACGCGGCCCTCACCGGCGGCGCGCGCGAGGTCCTGCGCGCCGTCGTCGAGGACCCGAGCGCCTGGGTCGCCGACGACTGACCCCTCCGCCGAGGACGCACCGTGGTCGGCCCACGGGCGGGCCGGTCGCCGTCGGACACCGGGTGACCACCACCCACCCCGTCCGCCCCAGGTGACCTGACCGCCGTCGAGCACAAGAACCACGGCTCTACCTCGCGTGGCGGGGTTCTACCTCGGGGGCGGGGCGGTGCTGGCGCGCTCGACGAGGCGGGTCGGGACCAGGCGGGTGCCGGTCTCGTAGACGCCCTCGCGGACCTGCCGGAGCACCTGCTCGACGAGCCGGCGCCCGACCTCGGCGAAGTCCTGGTGGACCGTCGTGAGCGGGGGCAGGAACTCGCTGGACTCGGGCAGGTCGTCGAACCCGACGACGCTCACGTCCTGCGGCACGCGCCGGCCCGCGTCGTGCAGGGCGCGCACGAGCCCGAGGGCCATCTGGTCGTTGGCGGCGAACACGGCCGTCACGTCGTCACGCTGCGCGAGGCGGAGCCCCGCCTCGTAGCCGGACGACGGCGACCAGTCGCCCCGCTCGATCGGCGGCACCTCGCGCCCGGCCTCCTCGAGCGTCGCGCGCCACGCGGAGGTGCGGCGCTCCGCGGCGAACGAGAGCGCGGGCCCGGCGAGGTGGTGCACCGTCTCGTGGCCGAGGTCGAGCAGGTGCTGCACGGCCTGGCGCGTGCCGTCGGCCTGGTCGGTGTCCACGACGGCGTAGCTCTCACCGGCGTCGGAGTCGGCGACGACGACCTGGACGCCGGGCGGCAGGCTGACCCGCGCGACGTCGAGGAGGTGGACCTCCATGAGCAGGATGATCGCGTCGACGGCGAGCTCGCCCAGGCGCGTGAACGCGCCGTGCACGCCGTCCTGCGTCGGCGCGGCGACGGGGATGACGGTGATGGCGTAGCCCTCGGCGGCGGCGGACGTCGCGATGGCCTCGAGCGTGCGGACGTTGCCCGTGGTCGCGAGCGAGAAGAGGATCACGCCGATCGTGCGGAAGGAGCCGCTCTTGAGCGCGCGGGCGGCGCTGTTGGGGCGGTAGCCGAGCTCGGTCATGGCCTCGAGCACGCGCGAGCGCGTCGCCTCGACGACGCCCGGGTGGCCGTTGGAGACGCGGGAGACGGTCTGCGCGGAGACCCCGGCGACGCGCGCGACGTCGGCCATCGAGACGCGCCGTGCCGTGCGGACGGCAGCTCCCCCGGTGCGCGTCAGGGCGGGGGTCTCGTCGTCGAGCCCGTCGGTCATGGCTTCCTCGTCCTCGTGGTGTCGGCACAGTACCTGGGCCGGACCGACATCGTGGCCGGTCACGGACCAGCGTAGGCGATGTTTGCGTAAACACCGAACCTCGTGCCATGCTCATGTTTACGCAAACACCGGCGACGACCGACGTCGCCGTCCCCCGATGACGAGGACCCCCAGCATGACGACGACGTCCCCACCCGTGGCAGGGCACCGGCCACCGGTCGGCGCTCCTTCGTCCCTCCCGGCCCGGCGCCGACGGCGCTCGTGGACCGGATGGGGCTTCGTGGGGCCGTTCATGGCGGTCTTCGCGCTCGTGTTCCTCGCGCCGATCGCCTACTCGATCTACCTGAGCCTGTTCCGCACCCAGATGGTCGGCGGCACCCAGTTCGTCGGGTTCGAGAACTACGCGCGCGCCTTCTCCGACCCGCAGTTCTGGTCGGGCGTGTCGCGCGTCGGGCTGTTCCTCGTGGTCCAGGTGCCGATCATGCTCGGCATCGCCCTGCTCGTCGCCCTCGCGATCGACTCGGGCCGGCTCTACGGGCGCAACTTCTTCCGCATCTCGATCTTCCTCCCCTACGCCGTCCCGGCCGTCGTCGCGACGCTCATGTGGGGGTTCATGTACGGGACGCGATTCGGCCTCGTCGCCAACATCAACGACGCGCTCGGCACGGCGATCCCCAACCCGCTCTCCCCCGACTGGGTGCTGCTGTCGATCGGCAACATCGTGACCTGGGAGTTCGTGGGCTACAACATGCTCATCTTCTACTCGGCGCTGCGCGTGGTTCCCACGTCGCTCTACGAGGCGGCCGAGCTCGACGGCGCGTCCCAGTGGCAGGTCGTGCGGGCCATCAAGATCCCCGCGATCCGCGGCTCGCTGGTCATCGCCACGATCTTCTCGATCATCGGCTCGTTCCAGCTCTTCAACGAGCCGAGCATCCTCCAGAGCCTCGCGCCGAACGCCATCACGACGTACTTCACCCCGAACCTGTACGCGTACTCGCTGTCCTTCTCCGGCCAGCAGTACAACTACTCGGCGACCGTCGCCATCATCATGGGCGTCCTCACGATGATCGTGGCCTACGTCGTCCAGCTGCGCGGCATGCGCAAGGAGGCCTGACGATGACCGCCACGACCCCCTCGACCCCGGCGGTCCCCGCCGCGTCCCGCACGACGACGAGCGCCACGACGCGCAAGCCCGTGCGCCTGCGCTCGCGCGCCCCGCACAGCGTGGCCCGCCCGCGCCGCAGCGTCCTGATGACCGTCCTCACCGGGATCGTCCTGCTCTACGCGCTCGTGCCGCTGTTCTGGCTCGTCGTCAACGCGTCCAAGACGCAGTCGAGCCTGTTCTCCTCGTTCGGGCTCTGGTTCAGCGGCGACTTCGCGCTGTTCGACAACATCGCGCGCACGCTCACCTACGACGGCGGCATCTTCGGCCGCTGGTTCGCCAACACGCTGCTGTACGTCGTGCTCGGGGCGGGCGGCGCGACCTTCCTCGCCGTGCTCGGCGGGTACGCGCTCGCCAAGTTCGACTTCCCGGGCAAGCGCGGCGTCTTCGCGACCGTCATCGGCGCGGTCGCCGTCCCGGGCACCGCGCTCGCCGTCCCGACCTTCCTCATGTTCAGCCAGATGGGCCTGACGAACACCCCGTGGGCCGTCATCATCCCGTCGCTCATCTCGCCGTTCGGCCTCTACCTCATGTGGGTCTTCGCGGCCGAGTCGATCCCGACGGAGCTGCTCGAGGCCGCGCGCATGGACGGCTCGAGCGAGGGCCGCACGTTCTTCCAGGTCTCCCTGCCGCTGCTCGCTCCGGGGATCGTCACGGTCCTGCTCTTCACCATGGTCGCGACCTGGAACAACTACTTCCTGCCGCTGATCATGCTCAAGGACCCCGACTGGTACCCGCTGACGCTCGGCCTCAACGCGTGGAACGCGCAGGCCGCGACCGCCGGGGGCGAGGCCATCTTCGACCTCGTGATCACCGGCTCGCTGCTGACGATCCTCCCGCTCGTCGCCGCCTTCCTGCTGCTCCAGCGCTACTGGCAGTCCGGCCTCGCGGCCGGGTCCGTCAAGGAGTGACGCGCACCCGCGTCGTCTCCACGCCCCGCACCACCCCAGACACCCACCCCGCCCGATCCGTCTGACGACGAAGTGAGAGGAACCCTCATGTCCATCCGCACCACCCGCGCCCTGCGCGCCGTCGCCGCCACCGGCGTCGTCGCGCTCGCCCTGGCCGCCTGCAGCTCCGGCGGCGGCAACGACTCCGGCGGGGACGCCGGCTCGGCCGACGACGTCGCGGCGGCCCTCGAGGAGGGCGGCAGCCTCACGGTGTGGGCCTGGGAGCCCACGCTCGAGCAGGTCGTCACCGACTTCGAGGCGAAGTACCCGAACGTCGACGTCGAGCTCGTCAACGCCGGCACCGGCAACGACCAGTACACGGCGCTGCAGAACGCGATCGCGGCCGGCAAGGGCGTGCCCGACGTCGCGCAGGTCGAGTACTACGCGCTCCCCCAGTTCGCGCTCTCCGACGCGCTGGCCGACCTCTCCTCGCTCGGCGCGGACGAGCTCGACGGAACGTTCACGCCCGGACCGTGGAGCGCCGTCCAGCAGGGCGAGGGCATCTTCGGCCTGCCCATGGACTCCGGCCCGATGGCCCTCTTCTACAACGAGGAGGTCTTCACACAGCACGGCATCGAGGTGCCGACGACGTGGGACGGCTTCGTCGAGGCGGCCCGCGCGCTGCACGCCGCGGACCCGAACGTCTACATCACCAACGACACCGGTGACGCGGGCTTCACGACGTCGCTCATCTGGCAGGCGGGCGGCCAGCCGTTCCAGGTCGACGGCACGGACGTGACCATCGACCTCGCGGACGAGGGCAGCACGCAGTTCGCGCAGACCTGGCAGACGCTCATCGACGAGGACCTGCTCGCGCCGGTCAGCTCGTGGAGCGACGAGTGGTACCAGGGCCTCGGCAACGGCACGATCGCGACGCTCGCGATCGGCGCGTGGATGCCCGCGAACCTCGAGTCCGGCGTGCCCGACGGTGCCGGCAAGTGGCGCGTCGCCCCGCTCCCGCAGTGGGAGGAGGGCGCGTCGGCCAGCTCCGAGAACGGCGGCTCCGCGCTGTCCGTGACCGCCGCGAGCTCGCAGCAGGCGCTCGCCTACGGCTTCCTCGAGTACGCGAACGCCGGCGACGGCGTCCAGGCGCGCGTCGACGGCGGCGCGTTCCCGGCCACGACGGCCGAGCTCGAGTCGGACGAGTTCCAGGGCTACGAGTCCGAGTACTTCGGCGGCCAGAAGATCAACGAGGTCCTCGCGCAGTCGGCCTCCGACGTCGTCGAGGGCTGGTCGTACCTGCCGTTCCAGGTCTACGCGAACTCGATCTTCAACGACACCGTCGGCCAGGCGTACGTGTCGAGCACGACCCTCGCCGACGGCCTCAAGGCCTGGCAGGACGCGTCCGCGAAGTACGGCACGGAGCAGGGCTTCACCGTCAACGAGTGACCCGATCCCGCCGGGCACCTGCCGGGGTGCCCGGCTGCCCCCACGGTCGCGTGGTCGTGCCTCCGGGCACGACCACGCGACCACCACCGGCGGCGCACCGCGCCGTCCACCGCTCTGCGAGCACCTGAGGAGCCTGCATGTCCACCCCCACCCCGTTCCGCTGGCTGCGCCGTCCCGGGCCGCACACGCCGCCGGGCGCGACGGCCGCGCCCAGCGGAGCGACCGACGCGTACGCGCCGTCGGGCCTGTCCTACGGCGCGGACTACAACCCGGACCAGTGGCCGCGCGAGGTCTGGGACGAGGATGTGCGCCTCATGCGCGAGGCGGGCGTCACGGTGGTCTCGCTCGCGATCTTCTCGTGGGCGCGGATCCAGCCGACGGAGCACACGTGGGACTTCGCGTGGCTCGACGAGATCATGGACCTGCTCCACGCGAACGGCATCACGGTCGACCTCGCGACGGCGACGGCCTCGCCGCCGCCGTGGCTCACGACGAAGCACCCGGAGATCCTGCCGCAGACACGCACGGGCGAGACGCTGTGGCCCGGCGCGCGCCAGCAGTGGCGCCCGACGTCGCCGATCTTCCGGTCGCACGCGCTGCACCTCGTGGAGCGCATGGCCGAGCGGTACGGCGACCACCCGGCGCTCGTCGCCTGGCACGTCTCCAACGAGCTGGGCTGCCACAACGTCGACGACTTCTCCGACGACGCCGCCGCGGCGTTCCGCGCGTGGCTGCGCGAGCGCTACACGACCCTCGACGCGCTGAACGACGCGTGGGGCACGGCGTTCTGGTCGCAGCGGTACAGCGCGTGGGAGCAGATCCTGCCGCCGCGGCTGGCCGCGTCGCACCCGAACCCGACGCAGCAGCTCGACTTCAAGCGTTTCTCGTCCGACGCGCTGCGGCAGTACCTGCGCGCGGAGGCCGAGATCCTGCGCCGCATCACGCCCGACGTCCCCGTGACCACGAACTTCATGGTCATGGGCGAGACGAAGGGCATGGACTACGCCGCCTGGGCGGACGAGCTCGACTTCGTGTCCAACGACCACTACGTGCTCCCTGGACCGCAGGCCCTGGACGAGCTGTCGTTCTCCGCGAACCTCACGGGCGGCATCGCCCGGCACAAGCCGTGGTTCCTCATGGAGCACTCGACGAGCGCGGTGAACTGGCAGCCCGTCAACGTCGCGAAGAAGCCGGGCGAGCTCGCGCGCGACTCGCTCACGCACGTCGCGCACGGCGCCGACGCGGTCTGCTACTTCCAGTGGCGCCAGTCCGCGGCGGGCGCCGAGAAGTACCACTCGGGGATGCTCCCGCACGCGGGCGAGCGCTCGCGGCTCTTCCGCGACGTCGTCGCGCTCGGCGCGACGCTGCGCGACCTCGCGCCCGTCGCGGGGAGCGAGCAGAAGCCCGCGCGCGCCGCGATCGTCTTCGACTGGGACTCGTGGTGGACGAGCGAGCTCGACTCCCACCCCACGGACCGGCTGCGCTACCGGCAGGAGGCGCTCGACTGGTACTCGGCGTTCCTCGCGCTCGGCGTGCGCGCCGACGTCGTGCCGACGGCCACGGACCTCGCGGGGTACGACGTCGTCGTGGCGCCCGTGCTGCACGTCGTCCCCGCCGACCTGCGCGACCGTCTCACGGCGTTCGTCGAGGGCGGCGGCCACCTCGTGACGACGTACTTCTCGGGCGTCGTCGACCAGGACGACCACGCGTGGCTCGGCGGCTACCCGGGCGCGCTGCGCGACCTGCTCGGCATCCGCGTCGAGGAGTTCGCGCCGCTGCTGGACGGCGAGAGCGCGACGGTCGAGGTCGCGGGCGAGCAGCTCGAGGGCACGCTGTGGACCGAGCCGGTCGACGTCGTCGACCCCGACGTCGAGGTGCTGGGCTGGTACAAGACCGGCGAGCAGTCCGGGCGCGCCGCGGTGACGCGCCGCACGGTCCGGGGCGGGGAGAGCGCCGGCTCCGCCGCATACGTCTCCACGCGGTTCGGCCGCCTCGGCCTCGTCCCCGTGCTCGCGCGCCTGCTCGACGACGCGGGCGTGCGCAGCGAGCTGCCCGCGGGCGTGCGCGGCGACGTCGAGCTCGCGGTGCGTACGGACGGGACCGACGACTTCTGGTTCCTCGTCAATCGCACGGTGCGTCCGGTCGAGGTGCCCGACGTCGCGGGCGACGTCCTCGCCGGCCGCCGCCTCGCGCCGTCGGGCGCTGGCTCCCCGGAGACCGGCGCGCTCCTGCTCGAGCCGCGCGGCGTCGCCGTGGTACGACGCCCGGCCGAGTCGACCCCGCCGAGGTAGAGCCCCGGTACCACGAGGTAGAGGCCCGGTAGGCCGAGACCGCGCCTCTACCTCGGCAGAACAGACCCCGCGGGAACGACCCGCACCCGGTGCACCCCGCCGGTTCGCAGCGACGCGAAGGAGGTGGCTCAGGGATGAGCCTGACCGACACCGACACGACCATGCGGGGTGGACCACCCGGTCCTCGCCGCACGAGCAGCCCGGGCGGTCGGGCCGTCCACGGGACGAGCGCGCGGCTGGTGGCCGGCCTCGGCGCCGGGGCGCTCGTCGCGGGCTGCGCGCTCGCGGCCCTGCCCGCGCAGGCCTCGCCCCTGGGCGCGGTCGCCGCGGCCGGCACGACGGCGGCCGCGGCCGACGTCGCGGGCGTCACCGTGACGCCCGACCCGTCGTACGCGGGCGCGCCGTTCGAGGGCTGGGGCACGAGCCTGGTGTGGTTCGCCAACGCGACGGGCGGCTACCCGGACGAGATCCGCGACCGGCTCGCGGACATGGTGTTCGGCGACGAGGGCCTCAACCTCAACATCGCGCGCTACAACGTCGGCGGCGGGAACGCCCCCGACGTACCGGACTACCTGCGCGCCGGCGGCGCCGTCGACGGGTGGTGGAAGGCGCCCGAGGGCACGACGCGCACCGACGTGAACTGGTGGGACCCCGCGAACCCGGACCACTGGGACGAGGACGCCGACGCGACGCAGCGCTGGTGGGTCGACCGGGTCAAGGACGACGTCACGCACTGGGAGACGTTCAGCAACTCCCCGCCGTGGTTCATGACCGTGAGCGGGTACGTCTCCGGCGGGTTCAGCTCGACCGCGGACCAGCTCAAGACGGAGAGCATCGACGACTTCGCGGCCTACCTGGTCGGCGTGACCGAGCGCCTCGAGGACGCGCACGGCATCGAGGTCGACACGATCGACCCGTTCAACGAGCCCAACACCAACTACTGGGGCACCCAGCTCGGCAGCGACGGCAACCCGACCGGGGGCCGCCAGGAGGGCGCCCACATGGGCCCGGCGCTCCAGGCGAAGGTCGTCCCGGCGCTCGCCGCGGCGCTCGAGGACTCCTCGACGGACGCCGTCATCTCGGCGATGGACGAGACCAACCCGGGCACGTTCGCGACCAACTGGAACGCGTACCCGCAGGCGGTCCGTGACCAGGTGTCGCAGCTCAACGTCCACACCTACGGCACGGGCCAGCGCACGACGGTCCGCGACATCGCCAAGGGCGAGGACAAGCCGCTGTGGATGAGCGAGGTCGGCGGCAACTGGAGCTCGACGGGCCAGGACTTCGAGACCATGGAGTCCGGCCTCGGCAGCGCGCAGCACATCGTCGACGACCTGCGCGAGCTCGAGCCGAGCGCGTGGGTGTTCTGGCAGCCGGTCGAGGACTACGCCAACATGGCGCCTGGCGGCGAGAGCGCGAACGGCATGAACTGGGGCGAGATCCAGATCCCGTTCGACTGCACCGCCGAGGACACGCTCGAGACGTGCCCGATCTACACGAACACGAAGTACTGGGCGACCCAGAACTTCACGCACTACATCGAGCCGGGCGACTCGCTGATCCGCTCGGACGACGCCAGCAGCACGGCCGCGGTGTCGGCCGACGGCACGTCCGCGACGGTCGTGCACGTCAACGCCACGAAGGGCGAGCGCGCCGTGACGCTCGACCTGTCGAAGTTCGGTGCGGTCGGGTCCGATGCGACCGTCACCCCCGTGGTCACGAGCACGGCCGGCTACCTCGTCGAGGGCGAGCCGGTGGACGTCACGACGGGTGCGGACGGCCCCGGCGCGACGCTCGTCGTGCCGGGCGAGTCCGTGACGACGTTCGTCGTCGACGGCGTCTCCGGCGTCGCGGACGACGCCGCGCT
Organism: Cellulosimicrobium sp. I38E; assembly: GCF_001647255.1. Taxonomy (NCBI): domain Bacteria; kingdom Bacillati; phylum Actinomycetota; class Actinomycetes; order Micrococcales; family Promicromonosporaceae; genus Cellulosimicrobium; species Cellulosimicrobium sp. I38E. The sequence goes on along the minus strand of NZ_LUAZ01000010.1, from coordinate 70,875 downwards.
CGTCCAGGACGGTCACGCGTACCGTCTCGACGGCGTGCAGGCGGACCGCTCGCTCGCGCCGTCGGCGTCGGGCACGGGCGTCGTGATCCGTACCGACGCGCCGGTCGCGGAGCAGGCGTGGGAGCTCACGGCGCTCGGCGCGCCCGAGGGCTCCGGCACGCACCGCGAGCGCTACGCCGTGACGAACGCGGCGACGGGCCGCCAGCTCGCCGTCGCGGCCGACACGTCCGCCGTCCTCCAGGACGCCCCGGCCGACGTCGCCGACACCCCGCTCGCCGCGCAGTGGATCCTCTCGACGACCGGCGACGGCACCTTCACGCTCGTCAACGCGTCCTCGAAGACCCTCCTCGAGGTCGGCGGCCAGGCGACGGCCGACGGGTCCCCCGTGGGCACGTACCTCGCGAACTCCGGCGTGAACCAGCGCTGGCGGATCGCCGACGAGACGGTCCTCGGCATCGAGCCGGTCGAGGCGTTCACGACGCCGGGCACCGCGCCCGAGCTCCCCGCGACCGTCACGCCCGTCTACCGCGACGGGGCGCGCGGCGCGCTCCCCGTGACGTGGGACGTGCCGGACGACGACGCGTGGGCCGAGCCCGGCACCGTCGAGGTGACGGGCACCGTGGTCACGCCGACCGGCGGCGAGGTCGCCGCGACGGCGACCGTCGTCGTCGACGAGCTCACGTCCACGCTCCCCGCGCGCGCCAAGGCGTACGCGGGCGGTACCCCGGCCCTGCCCGCGACCGTCACGGCGGTCGCCGCGGGCGGCGCGGAGGTCCAGCGCCCGGTGGTCTGGGACGACGCCCCCGCGGGCGCGTACGACGCCGTCGGGGTCGTCGAGCTCACGGGCACGGCAGACGCCGGGGCGGGCGCCACGCTCCCGGCCACCGTCCGCGTCCAGGTCACCGAGGCCGCGTCCGCCAACGGCGCGCTCGCCGCGGGCACGACCGCGAGCGCGACGTTCACCGAGCCGGGCTACTCCGTCGGGGGCGTCGTCAACGGCAACCTCACGGACAAGGCCTGGTCGAACTGGGTGTCCGGCACCAAGCGGTCGTCCGACACGCTCACCGTCACGCTCCCCGCCGACCGGGACGTCACCGGCGTCGTGACGCGGTTCTGGAAGGACGGGTCCAGCGCGAGCTGGGCGCAGTCCGTCCGGCTCCAGGCCCTCGTGGGCGGCACGTGGACCGACGTGGGCGCGCCGGTCACGGTGGACGCGTCGCCGGACGGCCCGGCGCCCGCGGTCGAGATCCCCGCGGACGTCCGGACCTCGTCCATGCGCGTCGTCCTCACGGCGCGGGCGAACACGCACCTGGTCGTCTCCGAGATCGAGGTCCTCGCCAAGGTGCCCGGCACGGGGACCGACGCCACGGCGTCGGACCTCACCGTGGACGGCGAGCCCCTCGCCGGGTTCGACCCCGCGGTGACGGCGTACGACGTGCCCGTCGGGGGCGGGGTGCCCGCCGTCGAGGCGGCCGCGCACGACCCGTACGCCACGGTCGCGGTCGAGGCCGCCGACGCCGTGCCCGGCACGACGACGGTGCGCGTCACCGCCGAGGACGGGACGGAGCAGGCGTACGAGCTGCGCTGGACGGCAGACGCCGGCACGGCGCCGGTGACGGCCGTCGCCGAGACGCGGTGCCTGGCCGGCAAGGTCTACGCCGCGGTCCGCGCCACGAACGACGGCGACGCACCGCTCGACGTGACGCTCGCGACGCCGTACGGCACGCGGACGTTCACGGGCGTCGCCCCGGGCGCGAGCGCGTACCAGTCGTTCGCGTCGCGCGCGGCATCCGTCGCCGCCGGGACGGCCGTCGTGACGGTCGACGGGTTCGAGCCCGTCGAGGTCGCGTTCGACGCGCGTACCTGCTGAGCCGTCCGGCCCCGCCACGGGCCCGGTCGACGTCGTCCGCGACGCCGTCCGGGCCCGTCGCCGTCCGGCGGGACCGGCACCCGGGCCCGGGTCCGACCAGAAGAGATCCGCGCCACGCGACGGATCGCAGAGCGAGCGTCGGCAGGTCCGCGTACCGTGTCCCGGGTGCCCGGCACGGTGTCGGGACGAGGAGGAGCGCACCACGGTGACCCCGACGACGAGCGGCGACGTCCTGACGACGAGCGGCGGCACGCGCTGGACCATGCGCGGCGAGATCGACGCCGCGGTCCAGGCCCGGCGCGAGGACGAGCTGCTGCGGATCGCGCAGTCCGCGAACGAGCGCATCCACGTCGACCTCGGCGAGGTGACCTTCATGGACTCGGGCGGCCTGCGGCTGCTCTACCACGCCGCGACCGCGGGCTCGGGAGCTCCCGTCCTGGAGCGCGTCCCGCGCCGTGTCCGCGACCTGCTGGAGCTCAGCGGGGTCGTCGACCTCTTCGAGCTCGCGGACGACCCGACCGACGAGGACAGCGCGTGAGCGTCGAGCACGCCGCGGTCCCCGTCGGCTTCGTCGAGATCGGCTCCTGGCCGCTGCGCGGCCTGGGTGACCTCGCGACGCTGCGCGAGGGCCTGCACCGCCTGCTCACCGGCGGGCCGCTCCCGCCGGACCGCGCGCTCGAGGCGACGCCGGAGCGCGTCGTCCTCGTCGCGAGCGAGCTCGCCACCAACGCCCTGCGCCACGGACTGCCGCCCACGCGCGTCCGGCTGCTCAGCGACGGGCGCGAGCTCGTGGTCGACGTCGTCGACCACTCGCCGGACGCACCCGTGGTCGCCGGACGGCGCTCGCCGGGCGCGGGCGGGTTCGGACTCGTGCTCGCGCAGCGGGCGTCGACGGCCGTCGGCTGGTGCCGCACCGGCACGGGCGAGAAGCACGTGTGGGCACGGTTCGACGTCCCGGTCTTCCGTGCCGGGGCCTCGGTGCGCAGCGCGCTCCTCCCCGTCGGCTGACCGCCGACCCGGCCACCGCCCTCAGGCGTCGCGACGCACCAGGAGCAGCGTCGCGTCGTCGGCGGAGCGCGGGTCGCGCGCCGCGGTGACGATCCCGTCGACGTCCACGTCCGGGCCCGTCGAGAAGACCGCCGCGAGCCTGTCCAGGCCGTCTCGGATCGACTCTCCCCGCCGCTCGATGAGACCGTCGCTGTAGAGCACGAGCGCGCCCCCGCGCGGTACCTGCACGCGCTGTGCTGGCGGGACCCGGTCGACGAGCCCGAGGGGCGGCACGCTCGCGCTCTCGGTCCAGGCGGTGCTGCCGTCGGGGCCGACGACGAGCAGGGGCGGGTGGCCCACCGACACGTGCTCGACGACGCCGCTCACCGTGTCCAGCAGCGCGACCGCGAGCGTCGCGACCTCGCCCGGCAGCGTCCAGCGGGCGACCTCGGCCAGCCGCGCCACCGCCTCGACCGCCGATCCCGTGCTCACGAGTGCCGCGCGCAGCGTCGTGCCGAGCTGGCCCATCGTCGCGGCCGCCTGGAGCCCGTGCCCCGTGACGTCGCCGACCACGAGCGCGAGCCGGCCCGAGGGGAGCACGAGGGCGTCGTACCAGTCGCCGCCGACCAGCCCGGTGCCGGCGGACTCGTAGCGGGACTGGAGGGTCCAGCCCGGGACGTCGGGCAGCAGCGCCGGCAGGAGGCTGCGCTGGAGCTCCTCCGTCGCCCGCACGGCCTTGCGCCCGCGCAGGTACAGCGCCTCGACGAGGTGGCCGCGCAGCGACGTGGCGACGTCCGTCTGGTCCGACGTCCACGGCGCGCTCTGGCCGCGCACGACCTCGCGCCAGCGCTCGAACGACTTGCGGGGGCTGAGCCGGACCGTCTCGCCCTCACGCTGCGCGATCGCCTTGTTGTACGGGTCCCCGCCCCAGTCGACGTGCCGCAGCACCTCGTCGCGCACCCACACGACGACCTGGCCCTCGGGCAGGACGATGCCCATCACGCCGGCGACGTCGGGCGCGAGCGCCGCGAGGTCGGGCGCGTCGCGGCCGAGCGCCTCGGTCGCGACGAGGTCCTCGTCGTGGCTGAGCACCCAGGCCACGAGGGCGCGGCACCCGTCCTCGTCGGGCGTGCTGCCGACCTTGATGAGGCCGCCCTCGGCGACGACGATCGCGCCGTCGGCGCGGACGAGGCGGCGGAGCCACCCGGAGCGCGTGAGCGCGGTGCCGATCGGGACGCTCTCGTCCCGGCTGTCGGCCGCCAGGTGGGCGAGGACGCCCTCCGCGCGCCGCACCTCGGCCTCGCGCTCGTCCTCGGCCTGCGCGACGAGCCGGACGGACAGCGCCGACCCGAGGAACTCCGCGGCCGTGCGCACCTCGTACGGAGGCTCGTGCGGACCTGCGTAGTGGTGGCACGCGATCAGCCCCCACAGCCTGCCCTCGCGCAGCAGCGAGATCGACATCGACGCGCGCACGCCCATGTTGCGCAGGTACTCGAGGTGGATCGGCGAGACGCTGCGCAGCGTGGAGTACGTGAGGTCGAGGGGCGCGCCCGTCGTCGGCAGCAGCGTCGGGACGATCGGCTGCGGCTCGTAGTGGACGTCCGCGATGAGGCGGATCCAGTTCTTCTCGTACAGCGCCCGGGCCTGCGGGGGGATGTCCGACGCCGGGTAGTGCAGCCCGAGGAACGCGTTGAGGTCCTCGCGGCGTGCCTCGGCGACCACCTCGCCGTTGTACGCGGCGTCGAAGCGGTAGATCATCACGCGGTCGAACCCGGTCAGCTCGCGCACGTGCCGGGCCGCGTCGTCGTACAGCTCGTCGAGGGTCGCGGCGCGCTCGAGGTCGCGCAGCGCGTGCCGCACGGCGAGGTACGTGTTGGGGAACGTCAGGGGGCGCGCGCCTGCCGCGGACTCGAGCTCGACGACGAGCACCGGCTCCGTCTCCGGACCGTCGGCGGGCAGCGGGGGCCGGTGGAGCACGGCGTCCACGACGACGGACGCCCCGTCCCAGCGGTCGAGGGTCAGCGTGACGGGGTTGCGCGTGGCGAGGTCGCCGACGTTCGCGGCGTGGTCGAGCACCCGGCGTGCCGGGTCCGCACCCAGCGCGTCGGCGAGCGGGCGGCCCGCGAGCTCCTCGGCCGAGGTCCCCAGGTACCGCTCGACGTTGGCCGACGCCTGGAGCAGCACGCCGTCCGACTCACGCACGACGAGCAGGACGCCCCGCGGCTGGATCATGCCGGGCACGTGGATGGGCTCGCGCGCGCAGTTGTCGAGGTCCACCGCCTCGCCGGGCGCCAGCAGCTCCGGCTCGTCGACCGTCCTGGTCACGTGCTCCTCCGTCCGGGTCGCCGCGCACAGGCACGGTGCCGCGGCGCGGGTCGACGGACCACCTGGGCTCGAGGATCCTGGTCGAGTGCCCCAGGCTACCGCGCCTCGTGGCTCAGGCCGGCAGGCGGCCCCGGGGGACGTCGCCGCGTGCCGCCAGGGCGCTGCCCGTGAGCGACGCCACGGAACTCCGCGGTAGCGTCGTTCGTCGGACGAGCGGGGCCCCGGACCGCCCGCCCGGCCCCGACGACCAGAAGGTGACCCATGAGCACGACGACGACCCCGATCCTGCGCGCCACCGGCCTCGCCGCCGGCTACGGAGGGCCCGACGTCGTCCACGGCATCGACCTCGACGTGACGCCGGGCGCTCCGCCGGTCGGGATCGTCGGCGAGTCGGGCGCCGGAAAGTCCACGGTCGTGCGCGCGCTCGTCGGGCTCGTCCGGCCGACGGCCGGCCACGTCACGTACGCCGGGCGCACGGTCACCAAGCTGTCGCGCCGGGACAAGAAGCAGTTCACCGCCGACGTCCGACGCGTCTCGCAGGACGGTCTCGCCGGGATCGGGATCGACCCGCGCTGGACCGTCGACCGCACGCTCTCCGCGGCGCTCAAGGACGCGCGGCGCGCCGGCCGCCCCAGCGGGCGGTCCGTCGAGGACCTGCTCGGCGACGTCGCGCTCGAGCCCCGGTACGCGCCGCGCACGATCCACTCGCTCTCGGGCGGGGAGAAGCAGCGCGTCGCGCTCGCCGTCGCGCTCGCCACGCGCCCGCGCGCCCTGCTGCTCGACGAGCCGCTCACCGCCGTCGACCCGGCGATGCGCGGCGACGTCGTGCGGCGCCTCGCCGACGCGACCGCCGAGCTCGGCACCGCGGTGCTGCTCGTCTCGCACGACCTGGAGCTCGTCGAGCGGATGTGCCCCTCCGTGCACGTGCTCGCCGACGGGACGTTCGTCGCCTCCGGCGCGCTGCGCGACGTCTTCGCCGGCACCGCCCCCGGCGCCGACCACCCGGCCGTGCGAGGGCTCGCGGAGGCCGCCCCGCTCGCCGTCCAGCGGTTCCGCTGACGCTCCGGAAGAACTCGTCGGCGGCGCGTGTCGAAGACCGGGGGGCGCCGTCCGACGTCAGGGTGAACACGCCTTCACGACACTAGGGTCGAGGGGGCACTCACCGAGGAGGAACGTCATGCGCGTCATGGTCATGATCAAGGGCACCGGGGCCGACGAGGACAAGATCGCTCCCACGCAGGACATGCTCGCCCAGATGGGCGCGTACAACGAGGAGCTCGTCAAGGCGGGCATCATGCTCGACGGCCAGGGCCTCCAGCCCACCGCCAAGGCCGCGCGCGTCGTGTTCAGCGGGGGCGAGACGTCGGTCGTGGACGGTCCGTTCACCGAGTCCAAGGAGATCGTCGCCGGGTACTGGATCTGGCAGGTCTCCTCGCTCGAGGAGGCCGTCGAGTGGGCCCGCAAGTGCCCGAGCGACCCCAGCATGGGGCTCGAGGAGGTCCTCGAGATCCGGCCGATCTTCGAGATCGAGGACTTCGGCGCCGAATACACGCCCGAGCAGCGCGAGAAGGACGAACGCCTCGCCGAGCAGATCCGCGCCCAGCAGGGCTCCTGAGGGTCACCCGGCGAGCACGGGCACCGCGATGACCGACGTCTCCCGCACCGTCGAGGCCGTGTGGCGCATCGAGTCGCCACGGCTCGTCGCGGGCCTGGTCCGGACCCTGCGGGACGTCGGCCTCGCCGAGGAGGTCGCCCAGGAGGCGTTCGTCGCCGCGCTCGAGCAGTGGCCCGAGCAGGGCGTCCCGGACAATCCCGGCGCGTGGCTGACCACCGTCGCGCGTCGCCGCGCCGTCGACCTGGTCCGCCGCGAGCGCACGCGCGACGCGAAGTACGCGCGGCTCGCGGCGGACCTCGCCGCGCCCGGGGCACGGTCCGGCGCAGGGACGACGGCGGTCGCGCGCCCGGGCGACGGCGGCGCGGTCCTCGTCGGGTCGGTCCCGGCCCCCGACGCGATCGTCGACGACCCCGTGGGCGACGACCTGCTCGCGCTCGTCCTCGTCGCGTGCCATCCCGTGCTGCCGCGCGAGTCCCGCGTCGCGCTCACGCTGCGCCTCGTCGGGGGCCTGACGACCGACGAGATCGCCCGAGCGTTCCTCGTCCCGTCCGCGACGGTCGGGCAGCGCATCTCCCGCGCCAAGCGGACGCTCGCCGAGGCGAACGTCCCCGTCGACGTCCCGCAGGCCGACGAGCTCGCCGCCCGCGTGCCCGCCGCGCTCGAGGTCGTGTACCTCGTCTTCACCGAGGGGTACGCCGCGACGTCGGGCGACACGTGGGTGCGGCGCGAGCTCGCCGAGGACGCCATGCGCCTCGGACGCGTGCTCGCCGGGCTGCTGCCGGGCGAGCCGGAGGTGCACGGGCTCGTCGCGCTCATGGAGCTCCAGGCGTCACGGTTCGCCGCGCGCACCGGGCCCGACGGCGAGCCCGTGCTCCTCGAGGACCAGGACCGCTCCCGCTGGGACCGGCTCCTTGTGCGGCACGGCCTCGCCGCGCTCGACCGCGCGCTCGCGCTCGGCACGCGCGCCGGGAAGGCGCTCGGGCCCTACTCGCTCCAGGCCGCGATCGCCGCGTGCCACGCCCGCGCCGCGACGTGGGCCGACACCGACTGGGACGCGATCGTCGCGCTCTACGACGCTCTGGCGTCGGTCGCGCCCTCCCCCGTGGTCGAGCTCAACCGCGCCGTGGCCGTGGGCTACGCGGACGGTCCCGAGGCCGCGCTCCTCGTGCTCGACGCCGTCGCGGACGACCCGCGCCTCGCGCGCCACCACCTCTACGGCGCCGTGCGCGGCGACCTGCTCACCCGGCTGGGCCGGCACGCTGAGGCCGCCGACGTCCTCGAACGCGCCGCAGGCCTGGCCCCGACCCGCCACGAGCGTCAGCTCCTCCTGGAGCGGTCCGCCGCCGCGTCGTCGTCCGCCGACCCGCACCCCGCCCGTGGTCGCGAGGTAGAACCTCCGGGCCCGAGGTAGAGCCCCGCGAGCTCTACCTCGCGACCGGCGGTTCTACCTCGCGAGGACGGACTCGATCGCAGCCGACTCGTCGGCGGTGAGCGGGGGCGCCGAGAGCGCCGCGACGTTGTTCTCGAGCTGGCGCACGCTGCTCGCGCCGATGAGGGCGGACGTGACGCGGTCGTCGCGCAGGACCCAGGCGAGGGCGAGCTGGGCGAGCGTCTGGTCGCGGCCGGTGGCGATGTCGTTCAGCGCGCGAGCCTTCTCGAGGTAGGACTCGTCGAGGTTCTGCTCGGACAGGAACGGGGAGTCGGGGCGTGCGGCGCGCGACCCCTCGGGCGCGGAGCCGGAGAGGTAGCGGTCGGTGAGCAGGCCCTGCTGGAGCGGCGAGAACACGATGGTGCCGACGCCGAGGTCGCCCACGACGTCGAGCAGCGACTCGCTCTGGACGCCGTCGTACCGGTCCTCGTGCGCGGGGTCCTCGACGTGGCGGTTGAGCATCGAGTAGCTGGGCTGGTGGATGAGCAGCGGGGTGCCGAGGTCGGCGAGGATCGCGGCGGCCTCCCGCGTGCGGGACGGCGAGTAGTTCGAGACGCCGACGTAGAGCGCCTTGCCCTGCTGGACGGCGTCGTGCAGCGCCCGCATGGACTCCTCGAGCGGCGTGCTCGGGTCCGGGCGGTGGTGGTAGAAGACGTCCACGTAGTCGAGGCCCGTGCGCGTCAGCGACTGGTCGAGCGACGACAGGAGGTACTTGCGCGAGCCGCCGTCGCCGTACGGCCCGGGCCACATGTCGTAGCCCGCCTTGGAGGAGATGACGAGCTCGTCGCGGTACGCGCCGAGGTCCTGCGCGAGGTGGCGGCCGAAGTTCTCCTCCGCGGAGCCGTACGGCGGGCCGTAGTTGTTGGCGAGGTCGAAGTGCGTGATCCCGAGGTCGAACGCGCGGCGCAGCACGGCGCGCTGCGTCTCGAACGGGTTGACGTCGCCGAAGTTGTGCCACAGACCGAGCGAGATCGCGGGCAGGTCGAGGCCGCTGCGCCCCGTCCGGCGGTAGGTCATGGTGTCGTAACGGTCGTCGGCGGCGACGTAGCGCGGGGCGAGAGGCATGGGTCCATTCTGCCTCCCTGCGCCCTGGGAGCTGTGCCCAGACTCGTCCCGCAGGCGGGCCGTCGTCTCGCACGACGTCTCAGGCCCGGGCTGGTCCGAGGACTGTGAGGAGCTGCAAGCGTTCCGCGGACTGGCTACCAGGTGCTGCGGTGTAGACGAGCAGCGAGTGCGACTGCTCGGGATCGAGCAGGGTCTGGCAGCTGAGCTCGAGCGGTCCGACGAGCGGGTGGAGGTACCGCTTGACCTGGCGTGGTCGCACGCCCACCTCGTGCCGGTCCCACACCGTGCGGAACTCCTCGCTGCGGTCGAGGAGAAGCTGGGCCAGGTGGGCAGCGCGCGACTGCGGCCCCCGCAGGGCGAGCACCCCACGCAGCCCCGACGCGTACATCCGGGAGTAGAAGGCGTGGTCCTCTGGGAAGTAGAGATCGCGCACCGACGCATCGGTGAACCAGCGGTACCCGATGCTTCGCGAGGGGCCCGTGTACCGGCGAAGGTCGCCGACGAGCGCGACGCCGGGAGGCGTCTGCCACAGCGTCTCGCCGAGCTCGGTGACGATCTCCGCCGGTGTGTCTTCCAGGCGCTCGATGATCCGCAGCAGCCCGGGGTCCACGTGATCGCCGGCCGCCCCGGGCTCGGGCGGGCGATGCCCGGCGAGCCGGAACAGGTGGTCGCGTTCCGCGCGCGACAGGTGCAGGCCCTGCGCGATCGAAGCGACCATCTGCTCCGAGGGCTGCGGGCCACGCTCTCTCTCGAGCCGGGAGTAGTAGTCCGTGGACATGTGGCACAGGCTCGCGACCTCCTCTCGCCGCAGCCCTTCGGTGCGGCGCCGCGATCCACGCGGCAGACCCACGTCCTCGGGCTGCAGCACGGCGCGACGGGTGCGCAGGAAGTCGGCGAGCCCCGCTCTGTCGATCATGGGTCCATCGTCACGTGCCTGCGGCTGCAGAGCCACGGATCATCAGGTCGTGGATAACGTGCTGCGCCTGGCTGAACCTGGCATGGGCCGTCCGCCGCGCGCCCACCTCATCCAGCACCGAGGAGTCCTCATGCCCCGCACGAGCCACGAGATCACCGTCCCCGACCTCACGGGTCGGCGCGCCGTCGTCACCGGCGCGAGCGACGGCGTCGGCCTCCAGATCGCGACCCGGCTCGCCGCCGCCGGGGCCGACGTCGTCATGCCGGTCCGCAACCCGCACAAGGGCGAGGCCGCGGCGGCGCGGATCCGAGCCGGACACTCCGCAGCTCGCCTGACGCTGCGTGAGATGGACCTGTCCTCGCTCGCCTCCGTGTCCTCGTTCTCGCAGACGCTGCTCGACGAGGGGCAGCCGATCCACCTGCTCGTCAACAACGCCGGCGTCATGACACCGCCCACACGTCAGGTCACCACCGACGAGTTCGAGCTGCAGTTCGGGACCAACCACCTCGGCCACTTCGCCCTCACCGGCCACCTCCTCCCGCTCCTGCGGACCGGGCAGGCCCGGGTGACGTCGCAGGCGAGCGTTGCCGCACGCAGCGGCAGGATCCGCTGGGACGACCTCCAGTGGCAGCAGGGCTACGACGGGATGGGCGCCTACCGGCAGTCGAAGATCTCCGTCGGGCTGTTCGCGCTCGAGCTCGACCGGCGCAGCACGGCACAGGACTGGGGCATCACGAGCAACGTCTCCCATCCCGGTGTCGCCCCGACGAGCCTGCTCGCAGCACGGCCCGAGCTCGCCCGTGACTCCGCGACACGAGGCCGACGCATGATCGAGTGGCTGTCCTCGCACGGACTGCTCGTCGGGACGACGCAGACGGCAGCCCTGCCCGCTCTCATGGCCGCGACGTCCCCCGACGCGAAGAGCGGTGCCTTCTACGGACCGCAGTGGCCGGGCAACGCCGGCGGACCGCCCGGAGAGCAGAAGCTCTGGGCCCCGCTGCGCGATGCCTCGGAAGCCGCGCGCCTCTGGTCCGTCTCGCAGGAGCTGACAGGCGTCACGTTCGACTGACCGGCGCACGGCGTCGGCCGAGCGTCGCTGCGCGCCGGTCTAGGCCGAGTCCCGCACGACGAGCACGGGGTCGAAGATCCGTGACGTGACCCGTGGCTCGCCGGTCTCGACCTGCTCCAGCAGGAGGCGCGCCATCTCGGCCGCCATCTCCTCCACGGGCTGGCGCACCGTCGTCAGGGCCGGGCGCGTGAGCGTGCCGGCGGGGCTGTCGTCGAACCCGACGACAGCGACGTCGTCCGGCACCCGGCGCCCTTGCTCGCGCAGCGCGTGGACCGCGCCCTGCGCCATGACGTCGTTCGACACGAAGACGCCGTCGAGCCCCGGTGCGGTGCGCAGCAGCTCGAGCATCGCGGCCTCGCCGCTCTCGACCGTGAAGTTGCCCTCGACGCTCGGCACGTACGCGTGACCCCGCCGCGCCATGGCGTCGCGGAAGCCGTCGAGGCGGTCGCGCGCGGCGAGCACGTCGAGAGGCCCTGAGACGACGCCGACCGTCCGGCAGCCGCGGTCCAGCAGGTGGTGCGCGGCGAGCCGTGCGCCGTCGGCGTTCGCGACGTCGACGTAGCTCACCGGGAGGGGCCGCGGTGGCCGGGCGAAGAGCACCGTGGGCCTGCCCGTGGCCAGGAGCTGCTCGGGGAGCGGGTCGTCGGCGTGGGTGGAGACCAGGAGCGCGCCGTCGGCGTTGCCGAACCGGAGGTACGACACGACCTGCCGCCTCGCCTCGTCGCCGTCGGCGAGCATGAGCACGGGGTGGACGTCGTGCGGGCGCAGGGACCGCACGAACGACCCCACGACGCGGCCGAAGAACGGGTCGGCGAGCAGACGCGGGAGGTGCAGGCCGTCGTCGGGCGCCGGCTCGGCACCGGAGACGACGACCGCGACGGTCCCGGTGCGGCGCGTGACGAGCGAGCGCGCGGCGCGGTTGGGCACGTAGCCGGTCGTCGCGACGGCCTCCAGGACGACCTCCTGGACGGCGGGAGCGACCTTGCGCTTGCCGTTGACGACGCGCGAGACCGTCGCGCGCGACACGCCCGCCACCCGGGCCACGTCGTCGAGCGTCGGCGCCCGGTGCCTCACGTCCTCGCTCACACCATCGACGATAGCAGGGGTAAGAGCGCTTTCCCGGCTGGCACCGGCCCGGGGCACGCTCGGGATCGCCGTCCATTTCTTACTAACCAGTTTGTTAGACTTAGTGACCGTTTTGAGTCGTTTTATGCACGTATTGCTACCCAATCTCACGGCCGCTGCGCTTGACAGCCCTCGTGAGCGGGTGAAAACTCGGGTCTCGGGTAAGAGCGCTCTCCCTGCTTCATACCTCAGCCGCGGCGCCGCGGCTGAGGGCACGGCTCGACGACGAACTGTGCCCCGGGTCGACGCAGACCTGGGGCGGACGGAGAGGTAGACGAACACGATGCGCACCACATCCCCCACCGCCCCCGGGCGACCCCGCAGACGCCGAGCGGCCCGCGCCGCGCTCGCAGCGCTGGCCTCCGGCGCGCTCGCGGGAGCGGCGCTGGTCGTGCCCGCGACGACCGCGAGCGCCGAGCCGGTGCTCCTGTCCCAGGGCAAGCCCGCCACCGCGTCGTCCGTCCAGGACGACTGGGCCGGGTACGCCGCGGGCAACGCCGTCGACGGCGACCTCGGCACGCGCTGGTCCAGCGCCTGGAGCGACCCCCAGTGGCTCCAGGTCGACCTCCAGCAGGCCGCGAGCGTCGACCGTGTGGAGCTCGTCTGGGAGGGCGCCTTCTCCTCCGCGTACCAGGTCCAGGTCTCCGACGACGCCTCCGCGTGGCGCACGCTCTACTCCACGACCCAGGGCGACGGTGGCACGGACGTGCTCGACGTCGACGGGGAGGGCCGCTACGTGCGCGTGCTCTCGACCGCGCGTCCGGGTGGCTACGGCCACTCGCTCTACGAGTTCCGCGTGTTCGGCGAGGCGGGCGGCTCGGGGCCGGTCGACCCGACCGACCCCGGTGACCCGACCGACCCGTTCCCCGACTACGTGCACCCGGGCCACCCGACGGTCCCGGTCAAGGACTCCGGCCCGAGCGTGGTGAAGGTCGTCGGCGGGAACGGCGACTGGGATCTCCAGGTGGACGGGCAGCCGTACACCGTGCGCGGGTTCACGTGGGGCGGCACGAGCGCCGAGGAGACCGGCCCGCGCATGCAGGGCCTCGCCGACATCAACGGCAACACGACCCGCACCTGGGGCACGGGCGCCGACTCGCGCGCGATCCTCGACGCCGCGGCCGCGCACGACGTCCGCGTCATCGCGGGCTTCTGGCTCATGCCCGGCGGCGGCCCGGGGTCGGGCGGCTGCATCGACTACCGCACCGACACGACGTACAAGAACGACACCAAGGCCGACATCCTGCGCTGGGTCGAGGAGTACAAGAACCACCCGGCCGTCCTCATGTGGAACATCGGCAACGAGGCGATCCTCGGCCTCCAGAACTGCTACTCCGGCACCGAGCTCGAGGAGATCCGCGACGCGTACGCGTCGTTCGTCAACGAGGTGAGCGTCGCGATCCACGCGATCGACCCCAACCACCCGACGTCGAACACCGACGCGTGGACCGGCGCGTGGCCGTACATCCGCGACCACGCGCCCGACCTGGACCTGCTCTCCATCAACGCCTACGGCGACGTGTGCAGCATCGCGAGCGCGTGGGAGGCCGGGAACTACGGCAAGCCGTACGTGCTCACCGAGGGCGGCGCGGCCGGCGAGTGGGAGGTGCCGGACGACGCGAACGGCGTCCCGGACGAGCCCACCGACATCGAGAAGAGCCGCGCGCTGCCGCTGTCGTGGAAGTGCCTCATGGAGCACGAGGGCAAGGCGCTCGGCGCGACGTTCTTCCACTACGGCGTCGAGGGCGACTTCGGCGGCGTATGGTTCAACGTCACGCCCGGCAACAACAAGCGCCTCGGCTACCACGCGATCGCCCAGACGTGGGGCGTCGACCTCGCGGGCGTGAACACGGCCCCCCGCATCAGCGGCATGGCGATCCCGGGGGCGACGTCCGTGACCGCCGGCGCCACGCTCGACTTCGACCTCGCCGCGACCGACCCCGACGGCGACCCGATCAACTACGTCGCGTTCTTCAACAGCAAGTACATCGACGGCGCCGGCGGCCTCGCCTGGACCGAGCTCACGAGCAAGGGCCAGGGGAAGTTCTCGGTCACCGCACCGTCGCGGCTCGGCGTGTGGAAGCTCTACGTCTGGGCCGAGGACGGGAAGGGGAACGTCGGGGTCGAGACGCGCTCGTTCCGCGTCGTCGCACCGCCGGTCGCGGGGACGAACATCGCGCAGGGCAAGACCACGACGGCGTCGAGCTTCGACCCCTGGAACGGGAACTGGTCCCCCGGCCAGGCGACCGACGGCGACCAGGGCACCCGCTGGGCGAGCAACTGGAACGACGACGAGTGGCTGACGGTCGACCTCGGATCCGTCCAGGCGTTCCAGCACGTCCAGCTCGTCTGGGAGACCGCGTTCGGCAAGGCCTACCGGATCCAGACGTCGAACGACGGGCAGTCCTGGACCACGGTCCGCACGGTGACCGACGGCGACGGCGGGGTCGACAGCCTCGACGTCGCGGGCAACGGCCGCTACGTGCGGCTCCAGCTCGACGCGCGCGGCACCGAGTGGGGCTACTCGCTCTTCGAGCTCGGCGTGTACCAGCGCTGACACCCGCAGACGTCCGGGTGGGGGCGGCGGCAACCGCCCCCACCCGGCACGGCGCCCGGTGACAGACGCCGGGCGTGCCCATCATCCGCGCAGCGTCGCGCGCTCCTGCCCGAGAGGCTCCGCAGCGCGCGACGACCTCGAAGGAGGAAGCATGCACGGCACGACACGCACCACCACGCTAACGCCTCCCCGGCACGGCAGACGCCGCGCCGGGACGGGCCGACGCCGGATCGCCGCGACGATGACCGGCGTCCTCGTCGCGTCGACCTCGGTCGTCGTCACGACGAGCGCCGCCGCCGCCCCGGACACCCTGCTCTCCCAGGGTGCGCTCACGGCGGCGTCGAGCTCCGAGTCGGGCGGCCTGGGCCCCCGGTTCGCGGTCGACGGCGACCGGGCGACTCGCTGGGCGAGCCAGCCGAGCGACGACCAGTGGCTCCGCGTCGACCTCGGCGAGGCGCACGACCTCGACCGCGTCGTCCTCGACTGGGAGGCGGCGTACGGCAAGGACTTCACGGTCCAGGTGTCGCAGGACGGCCGGTCCTGGACGACCGTCGCGACCGTGGCCGACGGGACGGGCGGCGTGCAGTCGTTCGACGTCGACGTGACGGGTCGCTACGTCCAGGTCGTCGGGACGGAGCGCGGCACGCAGTACGGCTACTCGCTGTACGAGCTCCAGGTGTTCGGCGACGGCGACGCGCCGGCCCCCGAGAACCCGCCGGAGTGGGACGACGAGGTCACGCACCACGAGTTCCAGGCCAACTGCTCGTTCTCGCACTTCCTGCCCGACGACCCGATCGTCTTCCCCGGTCAGCCCGGGAGGTCGCACCTGCACACGTTCGTCGGCAACCGCGTGACGGACGCGTTCACGGTCCCGGAGGACCTGTTCGAGAACACCGACTCGACCTGCACGGTCCCGCAGGACCACTCGTCGTACTGGTTCCCCGCGATCGAGAAGAACGGCGTCCCGATCGAGCCCGACATCCCCATGACGATCTACTACAAGTCGGGGATCGACGACTACACGAAGGTCAAGCCCTTCCCGCCGGGCCTGCGGTTCGTCGCGGGCGACATGATGGCGACGTACGACGAGTTCAGGACCGCGCCGGGCGCCGTCGAGGGCTGGGAGTGCGGCGACATCTCGAAGAGCTGGGACATCCCGGCCCACTGCCCCGAGGGCACCGAGCTGAACATCCGCTACCAGGCCCCGAGCTGCTGGGACGGCATGCACCTGTCCCCCGACGCCTCGGCGCACATGGGCCACGGCGCGCACATGGCGTACCCCGTGGACGGGCAGTGCCCCATGACGCACCCGATCGCGGTCCCGATGATCGAGTTCAAGATCGCGTGGCCCGTGAGCGGTGACATGTCCGACGTGAGGCTCGTGAGCGGCTCCGACCAGTCGTGGCACTACGACTTCATCAACGGCTGGGAGCCCGAGGTGCTCGAGCGCCTCGTGGAGCACTGCATCAACGGCGGTCTCCAGTGCAACCCGCGCGGGTACGACCTCTACAAGCCGCACCGCGGCACCGTCCTCGACGAGAACTACCAGCTCGTCGGCTGACACCCCACCGCCCGACGGGCGCGGCGTCGTCGAGCACGACGGCGCCGCGCCCGGGGCACGGTCGTGCCCGTGGCACGACCCACCGACCCGAAGAAGGCAGGACCATGCACCTCCGATCCCCGGCCAGGCTCCGCCTGGCCTCCCTCGCCGCCGGGCTGACCGCGGCGTGCGTCGCGGCGCCGCTCGTGGCGGCCGCCGCGCCCGTCGCCGCCGCGGCGGGACCCGTCAACCTCTCCCAGGGCAAGCCCGCGACAGCATCGAGCGTGCAGGGCGACTACGCCGCCGCACGGGCCGTCGACGGCGACCTGAGCACCCGCTGGGGCAGCGAGTTCGCCGAGGGCCAGTGGCTCCAGGTGGACCTCGGCCAGGTCTCGACGCTCTCCTCCGTCGCCTTGAGCTGGGAGGGCGCCTACGGCAAGGGCTTCCGCATCGAGGCCTCCGACGACGGCACGACCTGGCGCACGCTGCGGACCGTCACCGACGGCACGGGCGGGCAGCAGACGCTGCCCGTGTCCGGGACCGGGCGCTACGTGCGCCTGCTCGGCACCGAGCGCGGCACCGGCTACGGCTACTCGCTGTGGGAGCTCCAGGTGTTCGGCACGCCCGGGACCGACGACGGAACCGTCGACCCGGGCGACGACTGCACGACGAACGCCGCGCTCGGGAAGGCGGCGACGGCGTCGTCCGCCGAGGGCGCGTACGCCGCGGGCCTCGCGGTGGACGGCAAGGCCGACACGCGCTGGAGCAGCGAGTTCTCCGACGCGCAGTGGCTCCAGGTCGACCTGGGCGCGATCAAGCCGGTCTGCGGGATCGAGATCGACTGGGAGGGCGCCTACGGCAAGGGCTTCCGCGTCGAGACGTCCGACGACGGCGCCCTGTGGCGCACGCTGCGCACCGTGACCGACGGGACGGGCGGGAAGCAGGCCCTCGACGTCACCGGCTCGGGCCGCTACGTCCGGCTCGTCGGGACCGAGCGCGGGACCGGCTGGGGCTACTCGATCTGGGAGCTGCGCGTGCTGACCACGGGCGACGGGACCGGGAACCCGGGCACGGGCGAGCCGATCGAGGGCGGCGGGGACCTCGGGCCGAACGTGCACGTGTTCGGCCCCGGCACCCCGGTCGCCGACATCCAGTCCGCCGTCGACGCGGCGTACGCCGCGCAGGAGGAGAGCCAGTTCGGCCTGCGCCGCGACCAGTTCCTCTTCGAGCCCGGCACGTACCCGGTGCACGTCAACGTCGGCTTCAACACCGCGGTCAACGGCCTCGGCAAGAACCCCGACGACGTGAACATCACGGGCGGCGTCTGGGCCGACGCGGAGTGGTTCGAGGGGAACGCGACGCAGAACTTCTGGCGCTCCATCGAGAACCTCGCCGTCACCCCGACCGGCGGTGACATGCGCTGGGCCGTCTCGCAGGCGGCCCCGATGCGGCGCATCCACGTCAAGGGCAACCTCATGCTGCACTCGTCCCGCTACGGGTGGGCGTCGGGCGGCTTCACGGCCGACTCGATCGTCGACGGCCAGGTCCGCGGCTACACGCAGCAGCAGTGGTACACGCGCGACTCGACGCTCACGGGCGGCTGGGACGGCACGCTGTGGAACATGGTGTTCTCCGGCACCGAGAACGCCCCGCCGACGACATTCCCCGAGCCCGCCGTCACGACTCTCGACACCACGGGCACGATCCGCGAGAAGCCGTACCTCTACCTCGACGGCGACGACTACGCCGTCTTCGTCCCGTCGCTGCGCGAGGGCACGCGCGGCGCGACGTGGAAGAACGGCTCCACGCCCGGCACGTCGATCCCGCTCGACGACTTCTACGTCGCGCACCCCGGCGACACCGCCGAGCACATCAACGCCGCGCTCGACCAGGGTCTGAACCTCCTGCTCACCCCGGGCGTCTACCACCTCGACGAGACGATCGAGGTGAACCGCGCCGACACGGTCGTGCTGGGGCTCGGCTACGCGACCATCGTGCCGACCGCCGGGCAGACCGCGCTGCAGGTCGGCGACGTCGACGGCGTCCGGGTCGCCAGCGTCCTGTTCGACGCCGGGGCGGCCGAGTCCCCGAGCATGCTCACCGTGGGCACGGAGGGCTCGAGCGCGGACCACGCCGACGACCCGATCTCGATCCACGACGTGTTCGTGCGCGTCGGCGGCGCGCACGCGGGCAAGGTGGACAGCGCGATCGTCATCAACGCGGACGACACGATCGTCGACCACATCTGGTCCTGGCGCGGCGACCACGGCGAGGGCATCGGCTGGGACGTCAACACCGCCGACCACGGCCTCGTGGTCAACGGCGACGACGTCGACGGCTACGGCCTCTTCGTCGAGCACTACCAGAAGTACAACACCCTGTGGAACGGCGAGCGGGGGCGCACGATCTTCTACCAGAACGAGCTCCCGTACGACCCGCCGAACCAGGCCGCGTGGAACCACGACGGCATCCGCGGGTGGGCGGCGTACAAGGTCGCGGACCACGTGCGCAACCACGAGGCGTGGGGCCTGGGCTCCTACTGCGTGTTCACCTCGGACGCGTCGATCGTCTCGGACAACGGGTTCGAGGTCCCGATCACCCCGGGCGTGCGGATGCACTCGCTGCTGACCGTCTCGCTCGGCGGGGTGGGCACGTACGAGCACGTCATCAACGGCGTCGGCCCCCGCGCCAGCGGCGTCGAGACCGTCCCGGCGAAGGTCGTCAGCTACCCCTAGGCGGGTGCGAGCATCGCCGTCGGCCCGGTGCAGGGGCCGGGCCGACGGCGACCGCTCGTCAGCGGGTCGGGGTCTCCACGACCTGGCCCGCCCAAGCGAACCCACCGCCGAAGCCGAAGAGCAGGGCCGGGACGCCGGCGGGGATCTTGCCGGCGTGCCACCACTTGGAGAGCCCGAGCGGGATGGACGCGGCCGACGTGTTGCCCGACTCGACGATGTCGGTGACGACGATCTTGGACTCCAGCCCGAGGGACTTCGCGAGGGGCTCGATGATGCGCAGGTTCGCCTGGTGCGCGACGAGGACCTCGATGTCGTCGAGCGAGACGCCGGAGCGCTCCACGACGGAGCGCGCGCGGTCGGCGGCGCGCGTGATGGCCCACTTGAAGACGGCGCGGCCGTCCTGGGCGAACTTGTCCGCGGGCGACTCGATGAGCACGGCGGGCGTGAGGTCGGGCTCCGAGCCCCAGGTCACGGGCCCGACGCCGGGCTCGTCCGTCGCGCGCAGCACTGCCGCGCCCGCGCCGTCGGCGGTGAGGATGCACGTGCTGCGGTCGGTCCAGTCGGTGAACGCGGTGAGCTTCTCCGCGCCGACCACGACGGCGGTGCGGGCGGAGCCGGCGCGGATCGCCTGGTCGGCGAGGCCGACGGAGTGGGCGAACCCGGAGCAGGCGACGTTGACGTCGAGCACGGCGGGCCCGACGACGCCGCGCAGGTCGAGCTCGGACGCCTCCTCGGGCGTCGACTGCCCGGGCATGACGCCGGTGCGCAGGTGGTAGGCGACGCGGCCCGCGGTGTTGGGCGAGCGATCGGTCGCGGTGGCCGTGGCGACGATGACGAGGTCGACCTCGGCGGGGTCGACGCCCGCGTCGTCGAGCGCGTGGCGTGCCGCCGCGGTGGCCATGTCGGCGACCGTCGTGTCGTCGTCGGCGACGTGCCGCGTGACGATCCCGGTGCGCGAGCGGATCCACTCGTCGTTGGTCTCGACGAGCTGCGCGATGTCGTCGTTCGTCAGCGTCTTCTCGGGCTGGAAGTGACCGAGGCCGGCGATGCGCGACCCGGCCGCGCCGGTGGCGGGAGTGAGCATGAGGTCGATCATGTCACGCAGCCGGCGGCCCCAGGACCGGGTCCTCGGGCCTCAGGTGACCGTGCCGAGCTGCCACGGGACGAACTCCTCGCCGCCGAGGTCGAGCTCCTCGCTCGCCGTCTGCTCCCCCGAGGCGACGGCGAGGATGCGCGCGAAGATCTCGTCGCCCACCTCCTCGAGCGTCGCGACGCCGTCGACGATCCGCCCGCAGTCGATGTCCACGTCGTCGCCCATGCGCGCGAAGAGCTCGCTGTTGGTCCCGAGCTTGATGCTCGGCGTCGGCTTGCAGCCGAACACGGACCCGCGGCCCGTCGTGAAGCACACCACGGTCGCCCCGCCCGCGACGAGCCCCGTCACGGAGACAGGGTCGTAGCCGGGGGTGTCCATGAAGACGAAACCCTTGGTGTCGAGGGGCTCGGCGTACTCGTGCACCGCGGCGAGGTCGGCCTGCCCGCCCTTGGCGACGGCGCCGAGCGACTTCTCGAGGATCGTCGTCAGACCCCCGGCCTTGTTGCCGGGCGACGGGTTGTTGTCGAGCGTGCCCCCGCCCGCGGCGGCGTAGCCCTGCCACCACTCGAGCCGGTCGAGCAGGCGCTGCCCGACCCCGGGCGTGACCGCCCGCCGCGTGAGCAGGTGCTCGGCGCCGAACACCTCGGGCGTCTCCGCGAGCGCCGACGTGCCGCCGTACGCGACGAGGCGGTCGGACGCGATCCCGAGCGCGGGGTTCGCGGTGATGCCGGAGTAGCCGTCGGAGCCGCCGCAGTTGAGCCCCAGGACGAGGTCGGCGACGTCGCAGTCGGTGCGCTCCCAGCGCGCGTCGATCTCCACCACCATCTCACGCACCGCCTCGACACCCGCGCGGACGGTGGCCCGCACCCCGCCGGTGTCCTGGATGGTCAGCGTGCGCACGACCGTGTCCGGCGAGAGGTCGGCCCCGGCGAGCACGGTGTCGACGGCGATCATCTCGCAGCCGAGGCCGAGCACGAGGACGCCCGTGACGTTGGGATGGGCGGCGTACCCGCGCAGCGTGCGCAGGAGCACCTGGGCGCCCTCGCTCGTCGGCACGAGCCCGCACCCCGACTGGTGCGTGAGGGCGACGACGCCGTGGACGTCGTCGTAGGCCTCGAGCGCGAGGCCTCGGAACTGGTCGGCGATCATGCGGGCCGTGCTCGCGGAGCAGTTGACCGACGTGAGGATCGCGACGTAGCTGCGCGTGCCCACCGAGCCGTTCGCGCGGCGGTAGCCCCGGAAGGTCGGGCGCGGTCCGGGCGGCGTCGCCAGCGGGGTGTGCACCGTGGCGAGCTCGTGCTCGCGCTCCCCCGGCGCGTACCCGAGGTTCTGCGTGTGCACGTGCTCGCCGGCGCGGACGTCGCGCGTCGCGACGCCGATCACCTGGCCGTACTTGCGCACGGGACCGCCCGTGGCGACGTCCCGCAGCGCGACCTTGTGCCCGCGCGGGACGTCGTCGAGCACGTCGACCGAGCCTCCGGTGGAAAGTCCCACGACGTCCCCGGGCGCGAGGTCGCGCGTCGCGACGGCGACGTCGTCCTCGGGGCGCAGGACGAGGACGGGCGCGTCGGTCGCGCGAGCGGCCGCGGTCACGACGGCACCGCCTCGGGTCGGGGTGCCGCGGCACGCTCGAGCGAGACGCCGAGGTCGGCGGTCCGCACGACCCGCCCGGTCTCGAGCGAGCGGTTCACGGCCACGCCGACGGCGACGCTGCGCAGACCGTCCACGTAGCCCGCCGCGCGGGCGAGCGGGTCCTCGCCCGCGCCCCGGAAGACGTCGGAGAGGAGCAGGCGGTCGCCGCCGCCGTGCGAGCCCTCGCCCTCCTCGATGACGACCTCGCGCGCGGGCTCCCAGTGCCGCTGCACGACGAGGCGCGCGCCGTAGGGCCGGACGTCGCCCGCCCCCGGGTCGTGCACGGCGCTCGGGTCCACGACCGGGCGCCGCTTGCCGTCCGGCCCGAGGGCCTCGGCGGCGTGCCCCGACTCGACGTGGGCGCGCTCGACGACGTCGAGCTCGACCCGGCCGCGCGTGCCGTTGACGGCGACGCGGTACCCCTCCCACGGGCTGTGCGCGGTGAGCGAGTAGGTGAGGGCCGCGCCCCGCCGGTAGCCCACGAGCGCACCGATCGTGTCCTCGATGGTGACGCCGGGCGCGAACACGTCGCGGTCGCGCACGTAGCCGTCCTCGGCCTCCGCGTCGAGGTAGAGCGCGCGGAGCGTGTCGTCCCCGGCGAGGTCGATGCCGAACGGGTCGTCCGGCGCGGCGTCGCGCCCGAGGCCGGGGCGGTCTCCCGGGGGACGCCCGGCGCCGTCGTCGCCGTAGAAGCGGAGGCCGCCGCGCGCGACGACGGTCTCGGGGACGTCGTCGAGCCACCAGTTGACGAGGTCGAAGTGGTGGCTCGCCTTGTGCACGGCGAGCCCGCCCGAGGCGGCCTTGTCGCGGTGCCAGCGCCGGAAGTAGTCGGCGCCGTGGACCGTGTCGAGCAGCCACTCGAAGTGCACCGAGACGACGTCGCCGATCTCGCCCGAGGCGATCACGCGCCGCAGCGCGGTGTTGCGCGGCGAGTACCGGTAGTTGAACGTCACGGTGAGCGTGGCCGACGAGCGCTCGGCGGCCGCGCGGATGCGCGCCATCCCGGCCGCATCGGTCGTGAGCGGCTTCTCGCACACGACGTCGACACCGGCCCCGAGCGCCGCGACGACGTAGTCCGCGTGGGCGTGGTCGGGCGTCGTCACGATCAGCGTGTCCACGGCCTGCTCGGCGAGCATCCGGCCGAGGTCGGACGGTTCGTAGCGGGGCAGCGGCCCGAGGCCCGCGGCCTCCAGGCGACGGTCGTACCAGGCGGCGCGCACCGGGTTGGGCTCGCACCACGCGACCAGGTGCCCGTCCTCGCGGTGCTCACCGAGCAGCGCGTCGACGAACATGCGGGCGCGGTGCCCGGTGCCGGCGACGGCGTAGCGCCGCGGGCGGCCTGTCGTCGCGGTCTCGGTCGGGGTGGTGCCGGGGTGGTGCACGGGTCTGCGGTCCTCTCGGGGTCCTGGGCGCGGGGTCTGCGCGACGGTGGGGTCGTGCCGGTGCGAGTCCTGGTCGGGCCTGGCCGGGCCGGTCCGTGGGGCGACGGACCGGCCCGGCCGGTCAGGGGTGGCGGGACGCCACGGCGGGGCTACTGCCCGATGGCCGCGCCCACCTCGTCGAGGAACTGCGTCGCGGCGTCCTGCGGAGACTTCTGCTCGAACAGCACCTCGGTGTTGATGCGCTTGAGGATCTCGACGACGTCGCCGGCGCCCTGCGGCGGGACGGGCGGGCCGTCCACGACGTCGGCGCCGAGCGCCTCGAGGAAGTCCGCGGCCTGCTTGTCGGCCGGGGAGAGGCTGTCCTTGACGGCCGCGCGCACCTCCGTGTTCGCGGGCAGGCCGCGGTCGGAGAGCATGAGCGCCCCGGCCTCGGGGTCGTTGAGGAGGAAGTCGACGAACTTCGCCGCCGCCTCGGGGTGCTCGGACGTCTTGGCGACCGAGTAGTACATCGCGGGCTTGAAGTACATGCCCGTGCGCTCCCCCTCGGACTCGCCCGGGAGGCGCAGGAGCTCCAGGTCGCGACCCGACGCGGTGCTGATGGCGCCGAGCTGGTTGGTCCACCACATGCCCATGGCGCCCTGGTTGGTCCCGAGGAGCGAGCCCTCCGGGCCGGCGCCCTCGAGCTCGACGGACCGCGCGGCGTCGGGCTGGCCCCCGCCCGCCTGGAGGTCGAGGGAGAGCTGGAAGAAGTCCGCGACGGTCTCCGCGGAGACGCCGAGCTCACCCTCGGGCGTGTACAGGGCCTCGCCGCGCTGGCGCGCGAGGATCGACAGGCCGGCCTCGTTGAAGCCGTAGTCCTGCGTGCCGTAGATGCCGTCGGTCGACCCCGCGGTCACGGCGTTCGAGACCTCGACGTAGTCCTCCCACGTCCACGTGGCGTCGTCCGGCACCTCGACACCGGCGTCGGCGAACACCTGCGGGTCGGCGAGCACCGCGTAGGCGTTGACGCCGGTGGGGATGCCGTAGAGCGCCCCGCCCGTCTCGCCCGAGCCCACGACCGACTCGTCGATCGAGCTCGTGTCGATGTCGAGCTCCCCGAGGTCCGCGAGGACGCCGCGCGAGGCGTAGTCCGCGAGGTAGCGCTCCTCCTGCGTGATGACGTCGGGCGCGTCGCCGGCCGCGACCGAGGTCGCGAGCTTGTCCCAGTACCCGCCCCAGTCGGTGTAGTCGGCGACGACCGTGATGTCGGGGTTCTGCTCCTCGAAGAGGTCGATGATCTGCTGCGTCGTCTGGTGGCGCGTGTCCGAGCCCCACCACGAGAAGCGGATCTGGACGGGCCCGGACTCCGCGGACGACGACTCGTCGTCGCCGCCCGGGTTCGCGACGCCGCCGTCGCCGCCGCAGGCGGTCAGGGCGAGGGCACCGACGGTCAGTGCGGCGGCCAGCGCCGCGCGGCGCGCGCCGGGCCGGCGCGAACGGTGGATCGAGGTGTTCATGACTCTCCTTGTGCGTGACGGGACGTCGTCGTTCTGTCGTGCGGAGCGGTGCCGGTCGGCACCGGGTGGCCCCCGGGCGGGTGCCCGCGGGCCGGAGGAGCTACTTGATCCCCGTCGTGGCGATGCCCTTGACGAGGTACTTCTGACCGAAGAGGAAGACGAGGAACACGGGGACTAGGGAGACGATCGACATGGCGAACATCGGGCCCCACGAGCTCTGGCCCGTGGCGTCGACGAAGGTGCGCAGCGCGATCGGGACCGTGTACATGTCCGGCTTGGTCAGGAAGATGAGCTGGCTGAAGAAGTCGTTCCAGGTCCAGATGAAGGTGAAGATCGCCGTCGTCGCGAGCGCCGGGAGCGCGAGCGGCATCATGATGCGCAGGTAGATCCGGCCGTGGCCGCAGCCGTCGAGCCGCGCGGCCTCGTCCAGCTCCTTGGGGATCCCGCGGAAGAACTGGACCATGAGGAAGATGAAGAACGCGTCGGTCGCGAGCAGCTTGGGCACGATGAGCGGCAGGAACGTGTTGATCCACTCGAGCGAGGAGAACAGCACGTACTGCGGCACGATCACGACGTGGATCGGCAGCATGATCGACATGAGCATGATCGCGAACCAGACCCCGCGGCCCCGGAACTGGAGCCGGGCGAACGCGTAGGCGGCGAGCGAGCACGAGACGAGGTTGCCCAGCACCGAGCCGAGCACCACGACCGCGGAGTTGAGCAGGTAGTGGCCGAACGGGTGGGTGAGCGCGTTCCACCCGTCGGTGTAGTTGCCGAGGTCGACCGCGGACGGGATGAGGCCCGGCTCGCGGAAGATCAGCGCCGACGGCTTGAACGAGCTCGCGAGCATCCACAGCAGCGGGTAGAGCATCACGAGGCCGAACGCGACGAGCAGCACGTGCTTGAGCACGGACCGGACCCGCGCGGACTGCGCACGACGCCGAGGTCGCGGGGCGGTGGGCGGCGCGTCGGCCGCGAGCTGGGAGAGCGTCGACCGGGAGCGGGTCCCGGGGGCCGCGTCCTCGATGACGGCGGCGTCGGTGGGGGTCCCCGTGGCGGGGTGCGTGGTGTCAGTCATCGTAGAAGACCCAGTACTTCGAGGCGAGGAAGTTGACGAACGTCATCCCGCCGATGATCAGGAGCAGGAACCAGGCCATCGCCGACGCGTAGCCCATCTCGAGGGAGCCGAAGCCCTTGAGGTAGAGGTAGAGCGTGTAGAACATCGTCGAGTCCGCCGGCCCGCCGGTCCCGCCGCTCACGACGAACGCCTGCGTGAAGGACTGGAACGCGTTGATGAGCTGGAGCACGAGGTTGAAGAAGATGATCGGCGTGAGCATCGGCACCGTGATCGAGCGGAACTGACGCCACCGGCCGGCGCCGTCGATCGACGCCGCCTCGTAGTACATGCGCGGGATCTGGCGCAGCCCGGCGAGGAAGATGATCATCGGCGCCCCGAAGGTCCACACGTTGAGGGCGACGAGCGTGCCCAGCGCGTAGTCGGGGTGCGAGACCCACCCCTGCCCCTCGATCCCGACGAGCGCCAGGACCTGGTTGATGAGCCCGTCGGCGCCGAAGACCTGGCGCCACAGGATCGCGATCGCCACGCTCCCGCCGAGCAGCGAGGGCAGGTAGTAGATCGAGCGGTAGACCGCGAGCCCGCGCAGTCCCTTGTCGAGCAGGAGCGCGAGGCCGAGCGCGGCCGCGAGCTGGAGCGGCACGGAGACGAACACGTACGTGAACGTCACCTGGAGCGAGTTGAGCAACCGCGGGTCGGCGAACATCCGCTCGTAGTTGTCCCAGCCGATCCAGCTCGGCGCCTGGAGCAGGTTGTAGTCCGTGAAGGACAGGTACAGCGACGCCGCCATCGGGCCCGCCGTGATGAGCGCGAGGCCCACGAACCAGGGGGCGAGGAAGAGCGCCGCCGCCTTCCCGTCCCCCTTCTTGCGTGCGGGCCGCCGCGTGGCGGTCCCTCGCGCGAGCTCGGTCACCGCCATGCGAGACCCTCCTCGCACCTCGTGCCGGTCATCCGTCACCCTCCGGTCGTCGTCGATCGGTAGTCCTGCGTTCCCCCGTCACGGGGAAACCGGTTGCTGGGTGAGGACCGTAGCACATGTGGAACCGGTTTCCCATGGTGTACGGTCAGGTCATCGCGCGGCACCGGCCGAACCCGGCGAGCGCAGGCACCACGCAGTCGTGCGTGCCCGCGGCGCGCGAACCACGACTCGAGGGAGAACGATGGCAAGCGTGAGCACACGGCGAGGCGGGGTGACGATCGCCGACGTGGCGACCGCCGCGGGCGTCTCCCGGGCGACGGTGTCGCGCGTCATGAACGGCCGCGCGACGGTCGACCCGGAGATCAGCGCGCGCGTCCGTCAGGCGGCCGCCGACCTGAGCTACCGGCCCAGCAACGTCGCGCGGAGCCTGTCGCTCGGACGGACCAACACGGTCGCGCTCGTCGTCCCGGACCTGGGCAACCCGGTCTTCCAGCAGATCCTGCGCGGCGTCACCTCGGCGGCCGCCCCGGCCGGGTACCGCGTCCTCGTCGCGGACACCGCCGAGGACCCCACCGAGGAGGCCGCGATCGCGCTCGAGGCACGGCTGCGCTGCGACGCGCTCGTGCTCGTCTCCCCGCGCATGCCCGCGGCCGAGCTCGCGCTGCTCGTCCCCGACGTCTCCCCCGTCGTGCTCGTCAACCGCGAGCTCGCCCGCACGGGCGAGGCGCCCGTGCCGTCGCTCGTCGTCGACTACGCCGACGCCGCGGCCCAGGTGCTCGAGCACCTGCTCTCCCTCGGCCACCGCCGGGTCGCCTACCTCGCCGGCCCGCCCGGTAGCGCGTCCGACGCGCTCCGGCGCACCGGGCTGCGGCGCGTGCTCGACCGCACGCCCGACCTCGAGCTCGTCGAGCTCCCCGCCGGGCCCGACATCGCCGCCGGCCACGCCGCCGTCGACGAGGTCCTCACCGCCCGGCCGACCGCCGTCGTCGCGTTCAACGACCTCGTCGCGTTCGGCCTGCTCGCCGGGCTCAACGAGGCGGGCGTCGCGGTGCCCAAGGACATGTCCGTCGCCGGCTTCGACGACATCGACCTCGCGCGCTACGCGACGCCGTCGCTCACGACGGTCGCCGTGCCGCAGGCCGAGCTCGGCCGGCACGCCTGGAAGGAGCTCTCCGCCCTGATCGACGACTCCGCGCCCGCGTCCCGCACGACCCGCTTCGAGCCGCGGCTCGAGGTCCGCGCCACGACGGGACCCGTCCCGCGCCAGGTCGCCCGGGCCCGCGTGGCCCCGCCGGCCGAGCCCGCCGGCACGGTCGTCGTCGAGAGCGCCGGAGCCGGGCCCGCCGACCAGCCCGTGCCCCGGGAGGTCCGCTGGGCCCCCGACGGGGAGGCCGTCGTCCTGCGCGCCGGCGACCTGCGTCTGGCCCGCTACCAGCAGGGCGACCGCATCCCGGCCGTGCACGCGCCGCGGTCCTACCTGCACCCGGTCCACACCCTCGCCGGCGTCCCGCTCACCGACGCCGGCCCCGTCGACCACCGCCACCACTACGGCGCCTCGATGGCCGTCGCCGACGTCAACGGCACCTCCTACTGGGGCGGCCGCACGTTCGTCGCCGACGTCGGCCCGACGCTCCTGCCCAACCACGGCCGCCAGGTGAGCCACGCGCTCGCCGTCGACCCCGTGGAGCAGCACCTGCTGCACGACGGCGTCCGCTGGCACGACGAGCAGGGCGTCCCCCAGCTCGAGGAGGACCGCCGTCTCGACGCGTGGATCCTCGACGACGA
The DNA here is from genome assembly GCF_001647255.1 of Cellulosimicrobium sp. I38E. Lineage (NCBI taxonomy): Bacteria > Bacillati > Actinomycetota > Actinomycetes > Micrococcales > Promicromonosporaceae > Cellulosimicrobium > Cellulosimicrobium sp. I38E. The sequence goes on along the minus strand of NZ_LUAZ01000010.1, from coordinate 42,260 downwards.
GTCCTGGGTGCTCGACTGGCGCTCCACCCTGCGCGCCGAGCGCGGCGCGCTCGTCATCGGCTCGCCCGCGACCAACGGGCGCCCCGGCGCCGGGTACGGCGGCTTCTTCTGGCGCCTGCGCACGGCGGCCTCGACGAGCGTGCTCAGCGCGCACGGGCGTGGCGAGGAGAGCGCTCACGGCAGCACGTCCCCCTGGGTCGCGTTCGTGCAGGAGCACCCCTCCCACACGACGACGCTGCTCCTGGTCCAGCAGGGCGAGACGGTGCCGTGGTTCCTGCGCGCCTCCGAGTACCCCGGGGCCGGCCCGGCCCTGGCCTGGGACGCGCCCCGGACCGTCCCGGCGGGCGGCACGCTCGAGACCGGCGCGCGCGCCGTCCTCATCGACCGCGGGCTCGACCTCGACGAGGCCGCGGCGCTCGCGGACCGCGTCCGGTGAGCGCGAGCCTACGGGCCGCCGCGCCCGGGACCAACCACGTGCTCGGCCCCGCGCAGTCGGCCGTCCCGGTCGCGGTCGTCGGGGTCCACGGCCACGGCGGGTCCCACCTGCGCACGGTCGCCGCGCTCGCGGAGCAGGGCCGCGTCCGGCTGAGCGCGGTCGTCGACCCGCGCCGCCCCGACGACGCCCCCGCGCCCTGGTTCCCCACGCTGGGCGACCTGCTCTCGTCGTCCGACGCGGCCGTCCGCCCCGAGATCGTGGTGATCTCCACCCCGATCCCGACCCACCTCCCGCTCGCGCGCGCCGCGATGGAGGCGGGCGTCGACGTCCTGCTCGAGAAGCCGACCGCCGCGTCCCTCGCGGAGCACCTCGCGCTCGTCGAGGTGGCCGAGCGCACGGGCCGCCGGTGCCAGGTGGGCTTCCAGACCTTCGGCTCGCACGCGGTGGACGCGGTCGCCGAGCTCGTCGCGGACGGCGAGGTCGGCGACGTCGTGGGCATCGGGGCCGTCGGGACGTGGGTGCGGACCACCGGCTACTGGCGTCGCGCCCCGTGGGCGGGCCGACGCCGGCTCGACGGGCGCGACGTCGTGGACGGCGTCGTCACCAACCCGCTCGCCCACGCGGTCGCGACCGCGCTGCGCATCGGCGGCGCCCGCACGGCCGACGACGTCGCGCACGTCGTGACCGATCTCTGGCGCGCGAACCCGATCGAGGCGGACGACACGTCCTCGCTGCGCGTGGTCGCGCGCGACGGCCTGCCCTACGGGTTCGGGCTCACGCTCTGCGCGCCCGAGCGCACCCCGGCCCGCGTCCTCGTGCTCGGGACGGACGGCGAGGTCACGCTCGAGTACGAGCACGACCGCGTGCTCGTCCGCACCCCCCGGGCGCACGTGGAGAAGACGTACGGCCGCACGGGGCTCCTGGAGGACCTGCTCGCCGCGCGCCGCGACCCGGAGCGCCGGCTCGCGTGCGACGTGCGCGACACCGGCGCGTTCATGCGCGTCCTGGAGGCCGTGCGGACGGCCGCGGACCCGCGGCCCCTCGGCCCGTCGGCCGTGACGTGGACGGGCGAGGGAGACGACCGCCGCCCCGTCGTCGACGACGTCGCGCGGTGGTGCGAGGAGGCCGCGCGCACGGCCCGGACCTTCACCGAGCTCGGCGCGCCCTGGACGCGCTGACGGTCCCCGCGTGACGTAACGTCGGGACGTCCCGCCGTCCCGCGCCTGGAGGAACCGTCGTGTCCCGACCCCCGCTGCCCACCGCGCTCGTGGAGCTGCTGCGCCGCCCGAACGCCGCCGTCATGGCGACGGTGCGCTCCGACGGCGCGCCCGTCACCGCGGCGACCTGGTACGTCTGGGAGGACGACGGCCGCGTGCTCGTCAACCTCGACGAGTCGCGCGTACGCCTCAAGCACCTGCAGAACGACCCGCGGGTCTCGCTCACCGTCCTCGACGAGAACTGGTACACGCACGTGACGCTCATCGGCCGCGTCACGGAGCTGCGCGCGGACGAGGGCCTGGCCGACATCGACCGGATCTCGCGCCACTACACGGGGCACGAGTACGCGAACCGGCACAGCCCGCGCGTCAGCGCGTGGATCGAGGTGGAGCGCTGGTACGGCTGGGGCGAGGCGAAGGCCGCCGCCGGGGACGCGTAGCCGCTCCCCCGACGGCGCCCGCCGTCAGGCGTCGTACCGGAACGCGTCCCACGCGCCGAGCAGGTACTGGATGCCGAGCGCGCGGTCGTACAGGCCGTACCCGGGCCGGGGCTTGTTGGTCGTGTTCTCGTCCCACAGGTGCCGGCCGTGGTCGGGACGCACGTAGCCCTGGTAGCCCGCCTCGGCGTACGCGCGCATGATGCCCGTCGTGTCGACGCTGCCCTCGCACGCGCGGTGCGCGACCTCGGTGAAGTCGCCGTTCCCGAGGTGCTTGATGTTGCGCACGTGCGTGAAGTGGATGCGGTCCATGAACGTGCGCACGGCGTCGACCGGGTCCTGGTCGGGGTTCGCGGAGAAGCTGCCCAGGCACAGCGTCAGGCCGTGGTACGGGCTGTCGTGCAGGGAGAGCACGCGCGCCAGGTCGTCCTTGGTCGACACGACGCGCGGCCAGCCGAAGACGTCGTAGGGCGGGTCGTCGGGGTGCACGCCGAGCTTGACGTCGGCCTCCTCGCACGCGGGGATCACCGCGTCGAGGAAGTAGCGGTAGTGGGCGTACATGTCCTCGCGCGTCACGCCCTCGTACGCGGCGTCGAGCTCGGTGAAGCTCGCGAGCCGCTCGGGCTCCCAGCCGGGCAGCGTGAGGCCGTGCGTGTTGGCCTCCATGTCGGCGATGAGGCTCTGCGGAGACATCGCGTCCACGACGGCCCGCTCGAAGAACAGCGCGGTCGAGCCGTCGGGCAGCGGGTGCCACAGGTCGGTGCGCAGCCAGTCGAAGACGGGCATGAAGTTGTAGCAGACGACCTTCACCCCGGCCCGACCGAGCCGGCGGATCGTCGTCACGTAGTTCTCGATCGCCTCGTCGCGGCCGAGCCCGAGGACGGTCCTGCCGAGCTTGATCGACTCGTGCACGTTGACGGACTCGACCACCTCGGCGTCGAAGGTCCGGGTGATCCCGCGTGCGCGGGCCTCGTCGCTCAGCCCGGTGATCTTCGCGACCTCGGCGTCGATCTCCGCCTGCTCCCACACCTCGCCGGCCTGCTTGCCGTGCAGGCTCCACACGATCGTCTCCACGCCCGGGACCTGACGCACGTGGTCGAGCGTGACCGTGTCGTTCCCCTCGCCGTACCAGCGGAAGCCCATCTTCACGGCGCGCTCTCCTCGTTCCTCGTGGTGGTCGTGCTGCTGGCGGTCGCGCTCGCGGCGACGACCGCGTCGGCGACGTCGGGCAGGCGCTCCGCCGGGACACCCGGCAGCAGGCCGGGGAGGAGGACGAGCGCGCGGACCGCCGCGGCGTCGTCCGGCGCGCCCTCCACGACCGTACGCAGCTCGTCGCCGCGCGGGTCGTCCACCGTGCGCCCGGCACCCACCTCCGCGACGACGTACCCGGCCCACGCGGCGAGCGCCGCGACGACGCCCCGCGGCTCCGGGGCGTCCGGCTGCGCGGCGAGCAGGTCGGCGAGCGTCGCGCCCCAGCGGAACGGGATCTTCTGCGTCCCGTCCATCGCGACCTGCCGTGTCGTGTGCCCAGTCGCGGGGTTGGCGAACCGGTCGAGCAGCGTCTGCGCGTACGCGGCGAGGTCGACGCCGTCGGGCGCCTCGAGCGTCGCGAGCGCGTCGGCCTGGAGCGCCCGGGCGCCCGCGGCGAGCGCCGGGTCGGCGACGGCCTCGGCGATCGTGGCGTGCCCGGCGAGCGAGCCCGCGTACGCGAGGAAGGAGTGCGCACCGTTGAGCAGGCGCAGCTTCGCGCGCTCGTAGGGCGCGACGTCGCGCGTCAGGGTCGCCCCGCCCCGCTCCCAGGCGGGGCGCGGCCCGGCGAAGCGGTCCTCGATCACCCACTGGACGAAGGGCTCGGCGACGACCAGACCCTCGTCGCGCGCGCCGAGCAGCGTCTCGACCTCGTCGCGCTGGGCGGGCGTGGTCGCGGGCACGATGCGGTCGACCATGCTGCACGGGAAGGTCACCGACGCCGCGAGCCAGGCGCGCAGCGCGTCGCCCTCGGCGCCCGGGAGCGCGGCGTCGACCGCCTCCCCCACGAGCCGCGCGAGCACGTGCCCGTTGTCGGCGAGGTTGTCGCAGCTCAGGACGGTCAGCGGCGCGCCCCCGGCCCGCCGGCGCGCCGCCAGCCCGCGCACGAGGAGCCCGACGGCGCTGGTCGCCGCGGCGACGCCGGCCGCCTCGCCGCTCGTGTCCGCGTCGGGCGCGCCCGAGCCCGGAGAACCGGCGGAGGCCTCCTCGCGGCGCAGCAGGTCGAGGTCGGTCGCGACGGCGTCGACGTCGAGGCGCCCGTCGGCGCGGCGCGCGTACCCCTTCTCGGTGACGGTCAGCGTCACGACGTGCGTCGTGGGAGCCGCGACCGCCGCGAGCACGCGCGCCGTCTCCTCCGCGGGCCACGCGACGTCGGTCACCGAGCCCACGACGCGCGGGGACGCGCCGTCGGGCCCGACCGTCAGCACGGTGTAGACCCCGCCCTGCGGGCGGAGCTGGTCGCGGACCGACGCGGAGCGTTGCGTCACGCCGAGGATCCCCCAGCACGTCTCGCCCGTGGCCCGCGCGGCGTCCTCGGTGACGACCGCCTGGTGCGCGCGGTGGAACGCACCGATCCCGAGGTGGACGATCCCCACCTGGGTCGGGCGGACCGGCGACGGTGGGAACGCGGGGTGTGCGTCACGGTGCAGGCGTGGGCGCGCCGTGCGCGCGGCGTCGGCGGACGTGGCGGCGGGTGACGTCGGGCCGGGCAGGCTCCGGGCGTCTGTCGGGGCGGTCACGCGGCCTCCTGGGGGTCGGTTCGGCGATGTCGCCGGGTGGTCCGGCCGGGACTCGCTCCCGGAGACGGTTCTGCGAACGATTGTAGCGACAGCATCAGAGTGATAGACGGCGGTTGCGGGATCACGGGTGCAAACGTTCGCCATCGTACGCGCAGCCGTGCCGCGTACCGGCGATGTCACGGCACCGACGGAGCCGCTCCCTGCGCCGCGAGGTCGGCCGGTCGGACAGTCCGTCCCGTCGCGGCGGCCTCGCGGATCGCGCACAGGAGCCGGACGGTCTCGATCGCGTCGGCGGCCCCCACGGGAGGTGGCGCGGCGCCGTCGAGGGCCGCGAGCACCTGCTCCCACTGGGTGCGGTGGCCGGCGTGACCGATCGCGAGCGGGTCGGCCGCCCCGCCCGCCGCGCTCCCGGACGCGGGGGCCGCGATCCCCGGCACGTCCCAGCGGAGCACCTCGTCCTGCGCGAGCTCCACCGAGCCGCGGGACCCGTGGAGCGCGAGGGTCGCCGGGAACCCGGGAGGCGTCGCCGTCGTGGTCGTGACGACCCCGAGCGCGCCCGACGCGAGGCGCAGCGTCGCGACCGTCGTGTCCTCGGCGAGGTCCTCCCCGAGCCTTTCGCCGAGGTCGCCCGTGCGGGCGAGCGCCCCGGCCTGGGCCGTGACCGACTCGACCGGCCCGCACAGCCAGCGCAGGAGGTCGACGTTGTGCACGCCCTGGTTCATGAGCGACCCGCCGCCCTGTGCGGCCGACGACCGCCACGGCGCGGCGGCATAGTACTCGTCGTCGCGGTACCAGGGCACGTGCGTGGCGACGAGGCGCAGCTCGCCGAGCGCGCCGTCGTCGAGCGCGCGCCGGAGCGCCTGGTGCTGGGGCTCGAAGCGGCGCTGCGAGACCATCGAGACCAGCAGGCCTCGCTCGCGCGCCACGCGCTCGACGAGGAGCGCGTCCTCGACGGTCACCGCGAGCGGCTTCTCCACGACGACGTGCTTGCCCGCCTCGAGCGCCGCGAGCGCGAGGCGCGCGTGGCTCCCGCTCGGCGTGCAGACCGCCACGACGTCGACGCCCTCGTGGCGGACCACCTCGTCCGGCGCCACGTGCACGGCGCGCCCGGACGGGGCCAGGCCCTCGTCGAGGGCCTGGCTCCCGCTGTACGCGACGAGCCACGCCCGCGGCGCCAGGTCGCGCAAGGCACGCGCGTGCAGCACGCCGATGCTGCCCATCCCGACGATCCCGACGCCGACACCGGTTCCCACCCCCCGCACGGGCCCGCTCACTCGGCGACGTGGCTGGCGCCGAGCAGGTCGCGCAGCCGCTCGGCGGCACCCGTGAACCGGGGGTCGACGAGCGTCGTGCCGTAGTCGCGCTCGTCGGGCAGCCCCGGCTCGAGGGTCTCGACGATCCGTCCCGGACGCGGGCTCATGACCACGATGCGGCTCCCCAGGAACACCGCCTCGGGCACCGAGTGGGTGACGAGCACGATGGTCGTGCCGGTCTCGCGCCAGATGCGGTTCATCTCGATGTTCATCTGCTCGCGCGTGAGCGCGTCGAGCGCGCCGAACGGCTCGTCCATGAGCAGGACGCGCGGCTCGTGCAGCAGGGCCCGGCAGAGCGCGACGCGCTGCTGCATGCCGCCGGACAGCTCGTGCGGCAGCGCCTTCTCGAATCCCGTGAGCCCGGTCAGCGCGATGAGCGCGTCCGCGCGCTCCTGCGCCCGGCGCTTGTCCATGCCCCGCATCTCCGCCTGGAGCAGGATGTTCTTGCGCACCCCGCGCCACTCCAGCAGCGCCGACCGCTGGAACGCGAACCCGATCTCGCGCTGCGGGCGCGTGACAGGCTGCCCGTACAGGCGCACCTCGCCCTCGGTGTAGGCCGTGAGGCCCGCGACGATCTTCAGCAGGGTCGACTTGCCGCAGCCGGACGGCCCGACGATCGTGACGAACTCGCCCGGCTGGACGCTCAGCGAGACGTCGTCGAGCGCCACGGTCTCCGACCGCTTCGACGTGAAGCGCATCGTGAGGTCGCGGACCTCGATGATGGGGTCGGCGCCGACCGCGTCGGCGCGGGCGTCGAGCTCGGTCGCGGTCACTGGTCCGCCCCGAACGCGCCGTCCCAGAAGTCGGCCGGGGTCGTGCCGCCGTCGAAGTCCGTGTTCTCGGACAGGAAGGTCAGGGTGTCCGTCCACTGCTCCTCGGTGTTCACGCCGGGCGCGGGAGCGTCCTCGAGGTTGAGCAGGTCGATCGTCGCGGCGAGCTGCGCCGCCAGCACCGCCTCGTCGGGCGCCTGCTCGGCACCCGCGGCCATCGCCGCGACCGCCGCGTCGGGGTCCTCGGACGCCGCGAGGAAGGCGCGCGACGTCGCGCGCACCATCGCCTCGACGAGCTCCGGGTCGTCCGCGATGAGCGCCTCGTTCGCCACCAGCCCGGTGCCGAGCAGGTTCATGCCGAAGTCCGCGAAGGGCAGCGCGTCGACCTCCTCGCCGGTCTGGTTCTCGATCGTCGGTGCCTGGTCGTGGTGGAAGCCCTGGATCGCGTCGACCTTGCCCTCGATGAGCGCGGCGATCTTGCCCGCCGCGTCCACGTTGACCACGGTCACGTCCGCCGGGTCGACGCCGTTGAGCTCCAGCCAGGCCGGGAACGTCCCGTACATCGCGTCGCCCGGCGTGCCGCCGACCGTCTTGCCCACGAGGTCGGCCGGCTCGGTGATGCCCTGGTCGGCGAAGAACTCCACCGAGCTGGGGCCGGTCTGGAGGAACACGCCCACGCTGCGCACCGGCATCCCCGAGCTGATGGCGTTCGCGAGCGGCGGGGTGTCGGCCCAGCCGAAGTCGGTGTTGCGCTGCGCGACCTGCTGGACGGTGTTCCCCGAGCCGTTGCCGGGCTGGATCGTGAGGTCGATGCCCTCCTCCTCGAAGATCCCCTGCTCGACGCCGTAGTAGAACGGCGCGTGCTCGCCGTAGGGGACCCAGTTGAGGGTGACGGTGACCTCGGTCAGGCCGCCCTCGCCCTCCGCGGGCCCGGACGGGTCGGCCGACTGCCCGCAGGCCGCCGTCCCCGCCACCACGACGCCGGCGACGGCCAGCGAGACTGTCAGACGTGCACCACGCATGGGAAGACTCCTTCTGCTCGTGCCGCCTCGTCGTCGGGGCGGCGAACTCTGGGTTGGATCGGCGGCGGGTCAGGAGGACGCGAGGACGAGGTTCCCGCGCCGCGACGCGTGCCACGGGATGAGGAGGCGCTCCAGCAGCTCGACCAGGAGGAACAGCACCACGCCGATGAGGGACATGAGGATGAGGTCGGCGAACAGGAGCGGCGCGTCGAGGTTGCCGCTCGCGAGGAGCAGCACGTACCCCAGGCCGCGGTCGGCGCCGACGAACTCGCCGACGACGGCGCCCACGACCGCGAGCGTGACGGCGACCTTGAGGCCGGACATGAGCTGTGGCAGCGATCCCGGGAAGCGGATCTTGCGGAACGTCTTCCAGCGCGACGCGCCCATGGTCGCCGACATCTCCAGCAGCTCGGGGTCGATCGACCGCAGCCCCGCGACGGCCGAGACCACGACCGGGAAGAACGCGATGAGCACCGCGAGGATGATCTTGGGGGCGGCGCCGAACCCGAACCAGACCACGAGGATCGGGGCGATCGCGATCTTGGGGATGACCTGGGCGAAGAGGATGAGCGGGTAGAGCGACTTCTCGGCCGTCGGCGAGTAGACGAGCAGGACGGCCGTCGCGACGCCGATCACGGCCGCGAGCACGAACCCGACGACCGTCTCCATCGTGGTCACCCAGGTGTGCTCGGCCAGCATGGCCCAGTCCTCGACCATCGTGTCCCAGACGGCTCCCGGCGACGGGACCAGGTACGCCGGCACGAGCTCGCGCCACGCGACGAACCACCACACGGCGAACAGGGCGAGCAGCACCAGCGCGGGGCGCCAGGCCGCCGAGGCGACCGCGACCACCCGGCTGCCGAACGACGTCGTGCCGCGCCCGCGGGGGCCGGGACGCCGGGCCGTCCCGGCGGGCGGTCGCGCCGCCTGGCGGGCCGGTCGCACTTCCTGGGCAGTCGTCATCGTGCGGTCCTCCATGGTCGTGGTCCTGGTCGTCGGCGGGGCGTCCGGGCGGGGCGCGTCGGTCATCGGAACGGCACCGCCTCGGCGTCGAGGATCGTGGTGAAGGCCTCCCAGGCCTCGGTGAACAGCTCCGGCCCGGAGAACCCGCCGAGGCTGTGGGCCTCGCTCAGGTGCGGTTCGAGCGAGAAGAACCCGTCGAAGCCGTCGTCGCGCAGAGCCCGCACGGTCTCGGGGACCTGGCCGTCCCCGCGCCCGGCGGGCACGACGGCGCCCGTCGCCGCGAGCGCGTCCTTCACCTGGACGTACTCCAGGTACGGGCGCAGCAGGGCGTAGCCGTCGGTGAAGGGCCGCACGCCCACCTGGACGAAGTTGGCCGAGTCCCACGCGAGCGCCAGGTGCGGCGACCCGACGGACTCGACCACGTCCAGGCACCGCTCCGGGACGTCGCCGTAGATGTCCTTCTCGTTCTCGTGGACCAGCACGACGCCGGCCGCGCGCGCCACCTCGGCGAGCGCCGCCATCCGGCGCAGGACGACGTCGCGCCACGCGCCCGGGTCGGTCCCCGGACGCACGAAGAACGAGAACACCCGGACGTACGGGGCCTCGAGCTCCTGCGCGACGCGGGCTGCGTGCCGCATCCGCACGAGGTGGGCGTCGAAGTCCTCGTCGACGAAGATCTTGCCGACGGGAGACCCGATGCTGGAGACGCGGAGGTCGTGCGTGCGCAGCAGGCTCGCGACCCGCTCGCGCTGGCCGTCGTCGAGGTCGAGCACGTTGGTCCCCCACGCGCTGCGGAGCTCGACGAACCCCAGCCCGAGCTCGGAGGCGACGACGCACTGCGTCTCGACGTCGGGCGAGATCTCGTCGGCGAAGCCCGAGAGCGTCCACATCGTGCGCCTTCCCTTCTGCTGGTGGCCCCCGGCGACGACGCGGCCGGCACCGTGGGCCCGCCGACCGCAGCCTCCGGCCCGGGGAGGGGCGAGTGCGGAGGGGGCGGCGCGGTGCCGGTGAGGCGAGGACGCGGGGTCGTACGGGACGGTGGTCGAGGTCCTGCGCACGGAGCTCGTTCTCCGTACGCCTGGCATGGACAGTAGGTGCGGGCCATGGCATGGACAACGAGTTGCCATTTGTTGCACCTGACAGCGCTGGACGAGCGACCGGGTCGCGAGGCGCACCGGGCCGCGGGTGCTGGGCCGCGCGTGAGCGCGACGCGGGCAGGAGGGCGCGGTTGCCTTCGGTTGCCGCCGGTCGGCGGCGCTGGGCGACGCCCTGTGACGGTGCGGTGACGGAACATCCACGGCTGCCGGGCCGCGTCGGTGGCGGTCCAGGCGGCGCGCCCGGAGGGCGCCGGCGCGTCAGGTGCCGGGATCGGCCGGGGTGCCGAGGTCGAGCGCGACGAGCCGGAAGCCCGCCGACCGGACGGCCCGCAGGACCTCGCCGCGCAGCGGCTCGCTCGCCACGACGGGCAGCTCCGCCTGGGGGGCCTCGACCCGGGCGAGGTCGCCGTGGTGGTGGACCCGCAGGTCCTCCAGGCCGAGCCGGCGCAGCTCGCTCTCGGCCGCCTCGACCTGGACGGCGGCCTCACCGTCGCGGGCCCGGTCGACGGCGAGGTCGACCGGCGGCGCCTGGTCGGTGCGGCTCATCGACGCCGTCCGCCGGGCACGACCGCGACGGCACCGGAGGGTCGGGGTCCAGGCCGCCGACGTGCCGCCGTCGGGCGCAGGGACGCGTTCGCACGCGAGATCACGGAGCCATTGGAGGCTGCCCGTCGGGGCCCGTCAAGGAGTTGCCGTCGGTTGCCGTGAGGTTGCCACGGGACGCTCCGCGGGGCGGGCCGGGCACGAGGCGGGCACGGCGCGCGTACCGGCTGGTCACGCGGCACGACCGCGACACGAGGGCGACAACCGGTTGTTGTCCACCGCTGTCAGGGCCGTTACAGTCCGACCGCATGACCTCAGCCGGCAATGGTGCCAGCCCGACGATCTACGACGTCGCCCAGGCGGCCGGCGTCGCCCCCTCGACCGTGTCACGGACCTTCTCGCGTCCCGGCCGTGTCAACGCGCAGACCGCGGAGCGCATCCGCCAGGTCGCCAACGAGCTCGGGTACCGGACGAACCCGCTGGCTCGCGGCCTGCCGACGGGCCGGACCTCGCTGCTCGCGATCGTCGTGGCCGACGTGACCAACCCCTTCTTCTTCGAGATCATCCGCGGCGCGGAGAAGACGGCCCGCGACGCCGGGTACACGCTGCTCCTGGTCGACGCCCACGAGTCCGACGAGGCCGAGCGCCGCGCGCTCGACCGGACGCTCCCCCTCGTGGAGGGCCTGATCCTCGCGACGTCACGGCTCTCGGACTCCTCGATCCGGGTCGCCGCCAAGCAGCGGCCCACGGTCGTCATGAACCGGCACATGACCGACGTCCCGAGCGTCCTGACGGACAACGCGCAGGGCATGCGCAGCGCCGTCGAGCACCTCGCCGGGCTCGGGCACACGAGCCTCGCCTACGTCGCGGGGCCCGAGGCGTCGTGGGCCGACGGGATGCGCTGGCGCGCGTTCCGCGAGGCGACGCGCGAGGCCGAGGTCCAGGCGCGGCGGATCGGACCGTTCGCGCCGACGCTCGCCGGCGGGCTCTCCGCGGCCAAGTCCCTCGTCAAGCACCCCGCCACGGCGGCCGTCGCGTACAACGACCTCATCGCGATCGGCGCGATGCGCGGCCTGCGGCGGCTCGGGGTCGAGGTGCCGCGCGACCTGAGCATCGTCGGGTTCGACAACATCTTCGGCTCGGACTTCTGCACCCCGCCCCTCACGACGGTCGCGGCGCCGCTGCGCCACTTCGGGTCGTTCGCGGTCCAGCGGCTCCTGGCCCAGCTCCGCACGTCGCCCGCGCCGGCCGCCGGTCCGACGCTGCTCCCGGCGAAGCTCGTCGAGCGCGGCTCGACCGGCCGCCCGGCCTGACCGCACCCCCCGGGCGCGGCCGACGTCGGGCCAGGGGCAACAAGTGGCAACTCGTTGCCCGGACCGCGCGCGCCCCCGGATAGTGACGGCACAGCGCACCGATGCGCGCCCTGTGCGCAGTCCGACGCACGGTCCTCGACGGAGAGGCAGGCTGATGGAACACCCCTCGACCGACGCACCACCCGCGCACGTCACGCCCCGGCACCGACGCAGGAGACGGCGTGCCGTCGTCGCCGCGCTCGCCGCCCTGGCCGTGCCGTCCGGCGTCCTCACGGCCCAGGCCGCCGTCCCGACCGCGGCACCGGCCGTCGCACCCGCCGCGGCGCAGGCGGACATCCGCCCGCAGGAGCCCGGCGTGACGCTGCGCGTCTTCGACGTCCAGGTCATCCTCGACGACTACTGCACGCTCAAGCCCGGCCAGACGCCCAACGTCGACAAGATCATGCCGACCATCGACTGGACCACGGCGGCCGACTTTGGCCTCACGGACAAGTTCGTCACCGAGGTGACGGGGTACCTGAACGTCCCCGAGGCCGGCACGTACGACTTCCGGATCACGAACGACGACGGCGCGCGCCTGCTGCTCGACGACGAGCTCGTCGTCGACCACCCGGGCCGCCACGGCGCGACGTCGAAGGAGGGGTCGATCCAGCTCGACGCGGGCTACCGCGCGCTGCGCATCGACCACTTCGACGGCGAGTTCGACCAGCGGCTGAAGCTCGAGTGGCGGCCGCCGGGCGCGTCGGGCTACGTGGTCGTCCCGAACTCCGTGCTGAGCACCGACGCCGACGTCACGCGCGTCACCTCGCCCGGCCGCAAGGAGTGCGAGGGCGTCACCGAGGCCCCGGGCGACGGCCTGCCGCTCACCGAGGTGCACCCCGACTACACGCTCACCGACCTGCGCCCCGAGGGCTTCCAGCCCCAGGTCACGGGCATGGACTGGCTGCCCGACGGCCGTCTGGCCATCTCCACGTGGGGCGGCGACCGGCTCACGCATCGCGGCGAGGTCTACCTGATCGACCACGTCCAGGGAGACACCGGCGCCGACGACGTGACCTACACGAAGGTCGCGGAGGGCCTGACGGAGCCGATGGGCCTCAAGTACGTCGACGGCACGATCTACGTGTCCGAGAAGGACGGCCTCACCGCGCTCGTCGACACCGACGGCGACGAGGTCGCCGACGACTACGACACGATCGCGACCTGGCCGTTCGGCGGCAACTACCACGAGTTCGCGTTCGGCCTGCTCTACGAGGACGGCTACTTCTACGTCACCACCGGCATCGCCATGGTGCCGGGCGGCAACTCGCTCGACCCGCAGCTCGCCGAGAACCGCGGCTCGGTCATGAAGATCAGCAAGGAGACCGGCGAGGTCGAGTACGTCGCGGGCGGCCTGCGCACCCCGAACGGGCTCGGCTGGGGCGCCGACGGCGGCATGTACGTCACCGACAACCAGGGCGTCCGCATCCCGACGTCGAAGCTGGTGCGCGTCGAGGAGGGCGCGTTCTACAACCACTTCACCAACCCCGACGGCCCCTACGACGACCAGCCCGTCACCGAGCCGGTCCTGTGGATGCCGCACAGCGAGATCTCGAACTCGCCGAGCAACCCGGTCGTGCTCACCGAGGGCGTGTTCGCCGGGCAGCTCGCGATCGGCGACGTGACGTACGGCGGGCTCCAGCGCGCCTACCTCGAGGACGTCGCGGGCCAGGAGCAGGGCGCCGTCTTCCGCATGACGCAGGGCCTCGAGTCCGGCGTGAGCCGGACGAGCGTCGGCCCGGACGGCGCGATCTACGTCGGTGGCATCGGCTGGTCCGGCAACTGGGGCCAGGCGGGCAAGCTCTCCTACGGCCTGCAGAAGCTCACGTACGACGACAACAACGCGTTCGACATGCTCGCGATGCGCGCCGTCGAGGGCGGGTTCGAGATCGAGTACACGCAGCCGCTCTCCGAGGAGACGGCGCAGGACCTCGCGTCGAAGTACACCGCCGCGCAGTGGCGCTACGTCGCGACCCCGCAGTACGGCGGCCCGAAGGTCGACGAGGAGGACCTCGACGTCACGGCAGCGACCGTGTCCGAGGACCGCAAGACCGTCACGCTCCAGATCGACGGGCTCAAGCCGGGTCGCGTCGTGAACGTCCACTCCCCGCGCCCGTTCGCGTCCGAGGCCGGCCAGGAGCTGTGGAGCACCGAGGCCTGGTACACCCTCACGCGCCTGCCCGACGGCTCCGTCGCACCCCCGGTCTACGAGGCCGAGGGCGCCGACATCAGCGGCGGGGCCGGCTGGAACAGCAACCACGCCGGCTACTCGGGCTCCGGGTTCGTCGACCGCAACTGGGAGCCGGGCGCCCAGACGACGTTCGCCGTCCGCACCGAGGAGGCCGGCCTGCACGACCTCGCGATCCGCTACGCCAACGGCCAGAACAGCGACCCCACGCCGCTGCCGAGGAACCTGAGCCTCTACGTCAACGGCGAGAAGCTCAAGCAGGTCTGGTTCGACAGCACCGTGGCGTGGTCCACCTGGGCCACCCAGGTCGAGACCGTGCCCCTGCGCGAGGGCGCCAACACCATCACGATCCGGCACGACGACGACGACATCGGGCACGTCAACCTCGACAGCCTCACCGTCACCCCGACCGAGCGCATCACCCTGTTCGACGGCGACGACCTCGACCGCTGGGCAGCCGTCAACGGCGGTGGTCCCGCGACGTGGCCGATCGCCGGCGGGTCCGTCGAGTCGTTCGGGGGCGACATCCGCACCAAGGAGAAGTTCGACGACTTCCGGATGCACGTCGAGTGGTACCAGCCGGAGCACGCGCCCGAGGTCACGGGCCAGGCACGCGGCAACAGCGGCGTCTACATCCAGGAGCGCTACGAGGTGCAGGTGCTCGAGTCCTTCGGCATCGACCCGCCGCGGAACGACCACGCCGGGGCGATCTACCTCCAGAGGGCTCCCGACGTGAACGCGGCGACCCCGATGGGCACGTGGCAGACGTACGACATCACGTTCCGTGGAGCCCGCTTCGGCCCCGACGGCAAGAAGACCGAGGACGCGCGCCTCACGCTCGTGTGGAACGGGCAGGTCGTGCACGACGACGTCGCCGTCACGGGCAAGACCGGCAACGGCCGGGCGGAGGGACCGACGTCGGGGTACATCAAGCTCCAGGACCACGGCGACCCCGGCCTCAACCCCCGGTTCCGCAACATCTGGATCGAGCGGCTCCCGGGCGTCGAGGAGCCCGGCCAGGAGGAGGTCGCGATCACCGCGACCGCCGAGGTCCGGTGCCTCGCAGGCACGCCGTACGTCGCCGTGCGCGCGCTCAACGACGACACCGTGCCGCTGGACGTCGTCCTCGACACGCCGTTCGGGTCCAAGACGTTCACCGACGTCGCCCCCGGCAAGAACGCCTACCAGTCGTTCGCCGTCCGCGGGGTCGAGGACCCGACGGCCGGATCCGTGACCGTCACCGCCCGTCCGTCCGACACCTCTGACGAGCGCGAGACCGTCGCGACCCCGGAGCACGGCCAGCCGTCCTGCGGCTGACCGGCCCGGTCCGGACCCGGGGCCGTCCCGCGCGCCACCCGGCGCACGAGGCGGCCCCGGGTTCGTCGTCGGCGGTGGGAGAACCCCAGTGGCGCGCGAGATAGAGGTTCCCGTCGCGAGGTAGAGCCCGGCGAGCTCTACACCGAGACCGGAGGCTCTATCTCGCGGGAAGGTCGCGGGTGGGGGCGAGGGTCGTCGAGTCGCGCACCATGAGCTCGACGGGGAGGACGTCGTCGGGCGAGGTCGCGGGGTCGTGCGACCCGTCGGCGGCGGCGCCGCGACGCGTGCCGAGCGCGGCGACCAGGCGGTCGACGGCGCGGGCGCCGAGGCGCGCGAGGTCGGTGCGGACCGTGGTGAGCGGGGGCGAGGCGAGGGTGGCGACGAACGTGTCGTCGAACCCGACGACGCTGAGGTCGCGCGGGACGTCGACGCCGCGCTCGCGCAGGCGTGCCACGAGGCCGAGGGCGACGAGGTCGTTGTACGCGAGGACCGCAGTCGCTCCCGACGCGACGACGAGGTCGGCGGCGGCGCGGCCGCCCTCGACCCGTGGGCGGAACGACCCCACGGTGACGGTCTCGACGTCCGAGTAGCGCTCACGGACGACGTCGAGCCCGGCGCGGCGGCGGGCGTCGGACCAGGAGCGGTCGGGCCCGCCGACGTAGGCGACGCGGCGGTGGCCCAGCGCGCGCAGGTGCTCGACGGCGAGGAGGACGCCGTGCGCGTCGTCCGAGGAGACGGAGGGGACGCCGTCGTGACGGAGGTTGACGAGCACGACGGGAGCGTCACGCGCGGCCTCCAGGTCCGCCTCGGCCGCGCGCGGGGAGCACAGCACGAGCCCGTCCGTCTGGGACCGCAGCCCGGTCACGAGCTCCGTCTCGAGCGCGGGGTCCTCCCCCGCGTCGACGACGAACACGGCATGGCCCGTCTGGCGCGCCCGCGCCTGCACCCCCTTGGTCACCGACGCGAAGTACGGGTTCTCCAGGTCGGGCACCACGAGCCCGAGGGCCCCGGTGCGTCCCGCGCGCAGGCCGCTCGCGGCGCGGTTGGGACGGTAGCCGAG
Source organism: Cellulosimicrobium sp. I38E (assembly GCF_001647255.1). NCBI lineage: Bacteria > Bacillati > Actinomycetota > Actinomycetes > Micrococcales > Promicromonosporaceae > Cellulosimicrobium > Cellulosimicrobium sp. I38E. Next base: position 25,777 of record NZ_LUAZ01000010.1, on the reverse strand, counting down.
GCGGTTGGCCACCGCGACGACGCGGTCGCGCGTCTCGGGGGCGACGCGCTCGGGCTCGGCGAGGGCCCGCGAGACCGTGGAGATCGACACCCCGCTCTCGCGGGCGACGTCACGGACGGTGACCACGGCTGCCTCCTCGGCGCTCGGGCCCCGCGGGGAGACCCGGGGCTGCGAACGATTGTAGCGCTCGGGGTCGACGACACAGCGGAACGCCGATGACGTAGGATGCAAACGTTCGCAACGACGCCTCTGGAGGAACCCGTGACGAGCACGGCCCACCTGGACCCGACCACCGCGACGGCGCCGTGGTCCCTGCACCCCGACCGCGCGCTCCCCGCCGACCCCGTGCTCCGACCGCTCGCCCGCGAGGTCTACGCCGCGACGCGCGACCTGCCGATCGTCTCGATGCACGGCCACGTCGACGTCGCGCTGTTCGCCGACGACACCCCGTTCGGCGACCCCGCCGCGCTGTTCGTCACGCCCGACCACTACCTCGTGCGCATGCTCGTCGCCCAGAGCACGTCACCGCACGGGTCGCCGGGCGTGCGCGGCGTCCAGGACCTCGGGGTCGCGCCCGTGCCCGGCGCCCCCGACGGCACCGCCCCCGCCGAGACGGACCCGCGCGAGATCTGGCGCCGGTTCTGCGCCGGGTGGCACCTGTTCCGCGGCACCCCGACGCGGTACTGGACGGAGCACGCGCTCGTCGAGGTCTTCGGCGCCCCGGTGAAGCCGTCGGCCGAGACCGCGGATGCACTGTACGACCACCTGGTCGACCGGCTCGCGCGTCCCGAGTACCGTCCGCGCGCGCTGTTCGAGCGGTTCGGCCTCGAGCTCCTCGCCACGACCGACCCCGCGCAGTCCCCGCTCGCCGACCACGCGCGCCTCGCCGCGGACGGCTGGGGCGAGCGCGTCGTGCCCACGTTCCGCCCCGACCCGCTCCTGCACGTCGACCGCGCCGACTGGGCGACGCAGGTCGCCGAGCTCGGTGCCGCGGCGGGCACGGACGTCGTCGACTACCGCTCCTACCTCGACGCGCTGCGCGCACGCCGCGCCGCGTTCGTCGCCGCCGGCGCCCGCGCGACCGACCACGGCCACCTGACCGCCGACACCACTCCTCTCGACGACGCCGACGCCGCCCGCATCCTCGACCGCGCGCTGCGCGGCGAGGCCACGACGGCCGACGCGCAGGCGTTCTCCGCGCACATGCTGTTCCAGATGGCCGCGATGTCGGCCGAGGACGGGCTCGTCCTGCAGCTCCACCCCGGCGTCCTGCGCGACCACTGCGCCGGCGTCGCGCAGGCCTACGGTCCCGACAAGGGCTACGACATCCCCGAGCGCACCGAGTACGTGCGCGCGCTGCGCCCCGTCCTCGAGGCGTTCGGGCACCACCCCGGCTTCCGGATGATCGCGTTCACCGTCGACGAGGACACCTTCTCGCGCGAGCTCGCTCCCCTCGCGGGCGTCTACCCGGCGCTGCGGCTCGGCGCCCCGTGGTGGTTCCTCGACACCCCCGACGGCATGCGTCGCTTCCGCGAGGCCGCGACTGACTCCGCCGGCTTCTACAACACGAGCGGGTTCGTCGACGACACGCGCGCGTTCTGCTCCATCCCGGCCCGCCACGACCTCGCACGCCGGATCGACGCCGGCCACCTCGCCCGCCTCGTCGCCGAGCACCGGCTCGACCTCGACGAGGCGCTCGAGACCGCCGTCGACCTCGCCTACCACCTGCCCCAGGCGTCCTACCCGCCGTTGAGTGCATGAAGTCGTCGCCGCGGCGGCCCGATCTCGCGACCATCTCACGCACTCACGCTCAGACCGTTCCCCAGGAGAGACCCGTGACCACCCCGGACCACCCGTCCGTGCACCCCGCCTGGCTGCCCGACGCCGCGACCGCGTTCCTGCACGGCCGCACCGTGCTCGTCGCGGGCGACGGCCCGCTCGCCGAGACCGTCCGCGGCGAGGCCCGCCGTGCGGGCGCGACCCTCGTCGACAGCGACGCCGACCTCGTCCTGCGCGACACCGGTGCCGTCCCCGGCGGCGAGGGGTTCGTCGCCGCGCACCGAGACGGCCGCCTGGACGTCGCGGCGGACGACGACGCCGCGCTCCTCCACGCGTGGTTCCACGTCGTGCGCAGCGGGACGACGGACCCGGCCGGCCACCCGGACGCTCGCCACGAGCCAGCGCACGCGCTGCGCATGCTCGACCACTGGGACAACGTGGACGTCCACCCGGTCATGGGCCAGGTCGAGCGCGGGTACTCGGGCGGCTCGATCTTCTACGCGGACGGGCACGTGCGCGAGGACCTGTCGCGCGTCGAGCAGTACGCGCGCCTGCTCGCGGCGACGGGCGTGAACCGCGTCGCGATCAACAACGTCAACGTGCACGCGCGCGAGGCGCGGCTGCTCACGGACGGCCTGCCCGACGTCGCGCGCGTCGCCGCCGCGTTCCGGCCGTGGGGCATCCGGGTGCACCTGTCGGTGAGCTTCGCGTCGCCGATCGTGCTCGGCGGGCTCCCGACGTCGGACCCGCTGGACCCGGGCGTCCGGGCGTGGTGGGCGGACGCCGTCGCCCGCGTGTACGCGGCGATCCCCGACTTCGGCGGGTTCGTCGTCAAGGCGGACTCCGAGGGGCAGCCGGGGCCGTTCGCGTACGGGCGCGACCACGCCGACGGCGCCAACCTCCTCGCGCGCGCCCTCGCCCCGCACGGCGGCACGGTGCACTGGCGCGCGTTCGTCTACAACCACACGCAGGACTGGCGTGACCGCTCGACCGACCGGGCGAGCGCCGCCTACGACCACTTCGCGCCGCTCGACGGACGGTTCGACGAGAACGTCGTGGTGCAGGTCAAGCACGGCCCGATGGACTTCCAGACGCGCGAGCCCGTGTCCCCCGTGCTCGCCGCGATGCCGCGCACGCGCCTCGCCGTCGAGCTCCAGGTGACGCAGGAGTACACCGGCCAGCAGCGCCACGCGTGCTACCTGGGCCCGTGGTGGAGCGAGATCCTGCGGTTCCGGCCGTGGGGCCCGGTCGAGGGCGACGACGGCTCCCCCACGGTGTCCGACGTCGTCGGGGGCGCAGGCCCGGGGGCCTCGCCCCAGGTGGCAGCCGCGCGGGGCGGCGGGATCGCCGCGGTGTCCAACGTCGGCGACGACGCGTTCTGGACGGGCCACCCGCTCGCGCAGGCGAACCTCTACGCGTTCGGCCGCCTCGCGTGGGACCCGACGCTCGACCCGACCGCTGTCCTCGACGAGTGGGTCGCGCTGACGTTCGCGTCCCCGTCGTCCGCGAGCGCCGACCGCACCGTCGACCCCGACGTCCGGGCGGGGGTCCACGCCGTCCTCGACGACTCGTGGCGCACCTACGAGGCGTACACCGCGCCGCTCGGCGTGGGCTTCATGGTGAACCCGGGGCAACACTACGGGCCGTCAGTCGACGGCTACGAGTACTCGCCGTGGGGCACGTACCACTTCGCCGACCGCGACGGCATCGGGGTCGACCGCACGCGCGCGACCGGCACCGGCTACATCGGCCAGTACCCCGCACCGTGGCGCGACGTCTACGAGTCGCTCGACACGTGCCCCGACGAGCTGCTGCTCTTCTTCCACCACGTGCCGTACGGGCACGTGCTGCACGACGGCACGACCGTCGTCCAGCACGTGTACGACACCCACTTCGCCGGCGTCGAGCGCGTCGAGGAGTACGTGCGCACGTGGCAGGGACTGCGCGGCGCGGTCGACGACGCGGTGTTCGAGCGGGTCACCGAGCGCCTCGCGGAGCAGCTCCGCTCCGCCCGCGAGTGGCGCGACCAGGTGTGCACCTACTTCCTGCGCGCGTCCGGCGTGGCCGACGCGCACGGCCGCACGATCTACTGAGCACGTGACCGAGCACCCCGTGACCGAGACCGCGACGGCGTCCCCCACCGGGCCCGCCGCGCCGGCGCCCTGCCCCGAGGCGCACGGCATCCCGTCCGCCGCGGTCCTCGACCTGCTCGACGCGCTCGAGGGCGGCGGGCTCGACCCGCACGGCCTCGTCGTCGCGCGCGACGGCATCCCGGTGGTCGAGGCGGCCTGGGCGCCGCACGACGCGCCGCTACCCGGTCTCGTCTACTCCGTCTCGAAGACGTTCACCGCGCTCGCCGTCGGGCACCTCGTGGCCGAGGGGCGCCTCACGGTCGACGACCGCGTCGGGGAGGTGCTCGGCCTGCCCGACCCCTCCGGCCTCACCGTGCGGCACCTGCTGACGATGAGCACCGGTCACACGTCCGGCCAGCTCGCCGAGATCGGGTTCGACCTCCCCCGCCTGCTCGCCACCCCGCCGGAGCACGCCCCGGGCACGCACTTCGCGTACAGCTCGCCCGCGTCGCGCGCGCTGTCCTCGGTCGTCACCGCCGTGACCGGTGAGCGCCTGCTCGCCTACCTGCGCCCGCGCGTGCTCGATCCGCTCGGAATCACGCACCCGTGGTGGGTCGAGATCGACGGACTCGACCAGGGCTTCTCGGGGCTGCACGTGACGACCACCGAGCTGGCGCGCCTCGCCGTCGCGATGGCCGACGGCGGCCGGTACGCGGGCGTCACCGTGATCCCGCCCGCGTGGCTGGCCGCGATGCGCGAGCCCTGGTCGGACACGGCGGAGCACGGCGGCGCCCCCGAGGTGGCCGGCGGCGAGCCGCCGGACTGGTCGCGCGGCTACGGCTACCAGGTGTGGACGAGCCGGCACGGGTTCCGGGCCGACGGCGCGTACGGGCAGTTCGCGATCGCCGTCCCCGAGCGCGGGCTCGCGATCGGCTACCGCGGCGCGACCCGCGACGCGCAGTCGACCCTCGACGCGATCTGGGCGTTCGTCGAACGCGCGAGCGACGGCAGCACCCCGCTGCCGCCCGACCCCGCCGCCGCGGCGCGCCTCGCCGACAGGCTCGCGACGCTCGACGCGTGGCCGGGCGTCGTCGGCCAGGAGCTCGACCCGCAACCGACGCCGCAGGACGTGATCAGCCCGGTGCCGTGGACGCTCCACGCCGTCCGGGCCGGGTCCCCGTACACCTGGCGCCTCGACGTCGGTGGACAGCCGGTCCCCGTCGCCGAAGACCGCTGGACGACGCGCGTCCTGCCCTGGCCCCACGCCGCCGAGGGCTCCGGCCCTGCCGCGGGGCCCGTCGTCGAACCCGTGCTCGTCGTCTCGACGCGCGGCCGCGCGCTGCCCGACGGCGCCGTCGAGGTGCACGTGGTGCTCCCGACGTCGCCGCACCGCCTCGTCGCGACGGGCCGCCCCGGGGAGCGCCTGACCCTCGCCTGGCACACGACGCCGCTGTGGCACCCGAGCCTGTCGACGCTCGTCGTCCCTGCGGCCCACGCCGCGACGTTCTCCTGACGCGAGATCGACCCGCCCGTCTCCAGATCGGCCCTCCGAGGGTCGATCTGGAACGCTCGGGTCGATCTCGCGGGGCCTTGCCGCCCCGCCCTGCCGCCGCCCCGACGGATTCCCAGAACTCGTCGCCGCGTCGTGTCGATCTCGCCGCCCGGGCTTCGTCGTCTGGGTGAGCGGCCGCACGGGCCGCACCGACGGAGGAGGCACGATGACCTTTCTGCAGACGATCCTCGCGGCGAACCGGGAGCAGCCGCCGGACCTCGCGCGCTACCGTGACGGACGGCGCAGCGTCGGCGACGGGATCGACGTCGCCGACGTGGTGCTCTACGGGCCGACGGCGCTCCGCCGGCCCGCGACGACGAGGGCGGAGGACCTCTGATGCGCTACCTGATGCTCGTGCTCGGCACGCCGCACGACCCCGACCTGCGACCCGAGGAGTTCGAGGCGGCCCCGCCGATCGAGGAGTGGGTCGGACGGCACTACGGCAGCGGCGCCGCGGTGATCGGCGACCGGCTGCGACCGGCGGAGGACGCCGTCGGCGTGCGGGTGCGCGGCGGCAAGGTCCTCGTCACCGACGGGCCGTTCTCCGAGACCAAGGAGACGATCGCCGGGTTCGACGTCCTCGAGGCGCCCGACCTGGACACCGCTATCGCCATCGCGTCCGAGCACCCCATGGCGTACGGCGGCGCGATCGAGCTGCACCCTGCGTGGCCGCTCGACCTCGACAGGCCCTGACCTGTCGGTCGTGACGGACCCGAGCCGCGCCGTCGAGGACGCGTTCCGCACCGAGTGGGGACGCGTCCTCAGCGCTGTCGCGCGCAGCACGGGCGACCTCGACCTGGCCGAGGAGTCGGCGCAGGAGGCGTTCGCGACCGCGCTGCGCACGTGGGGCCGCGACGGCGTCCCGGAACGTCCCGGCGCCTGGCTCACGACGACGGCCCGCCGGCACGCGATCGACGTCCTGCGACGGCGCCGGGTCGAGGCGGAACGCGTCGCCGCGTCGGGCCGGCTGGGCGAGCGCGTCGACCCGGGGCCGCGGGCCGGCAATCCCGCCGCCGACCCCGTGGTCGAGCAGGTCGCCGTCGGCCTCGACGACGAGGCGTGGGAGCCGGACGACCCCGACGGCGACCTCCTGCGACTGCTGTTCACGTGCTGCCACCCGGCCCTGCCCGCCGAGGCGCGGGTCGCCCTCACCCTGCGGTCGCTGACCGGCATGACGACGGCGCAGGTCGCGCGGGCCTTCCTCGTCCCCGAGGCGACGATGGCGCAGCGCCTCGTCCGAGCCAAGCGCCGCATCCGCGCGACGGGGATCACGTTCCGGGTGCCGCCCGCCTCGCTCCGGGCGGAGCGCGTCGACGGCGTCCTCGCCGTCCTGTACGTGCTCTTCACGGAGGGCTACGACGCCTGGGCGGAGCCCGCCGACGTGGTCGAGGGATCTGCCGAGCGGCGCGCGCTCGCCGACGTCGCCGTCCGGCTCGCGCGCCTCGCCGCACGGCTGCTCGACGACGAGCCCGAGGCACGTGGCCTGCTCGCCCTGCTCCTGCTCCAGCACGCGCGCCGGGACGAGCGCGTCGGCCCGGACAGCGCGACGCGCACCCTCGCCGAGCAGGACCGCGCGCGCTGGCGGCACGAGGAGATCGCCGAGGGCGTGGCCGAGCTCGAGGTGGCGCTCGCCGTCGGGCGCCCCGGGCCGTACCAGGTGCAGGCCGCCGTCGCGGCGCTGCACGACGAGGCCCCCGACGCCGACGCGACCGACTGGCCCCAGATCCTCGGCCTGTACGACGTGCTGCTCGACCTCACCGGCTCGCCGGTCGTCGCGCTCAACCGCGCCGTCGCGGTCGCCGAGGTGCACGGCGCGGACGCCGGCCTGGCCGCGGTCGACGCCGTCGCCGCCCACCCCGCGCTCGCGGAGTACCACCTGCTGCCCGCGGTGCGCGCCGAGCTGCTCGAGCGCGCCGGACGACCCGCGGACGCCGCCGTCGACCTGCGCAGCGCCCTCGCGCTCGTCGACCGCGAGGGCGACCGCCGCCTCCTGGAACGCCGCCTGGCAGCCCTGCCGGCACCGTGACCCATCCGATCTCCGTCAGGTCGAATGGTCGATGCAGAGTGACGTCTGCACGATCGATGCGCGAAGATCCGCAGGTGCACACGCCCATGTCGCTCCGCGCTCGTACCGTCGACGACCTCCGTGCGGCGTGCTCTGCCGGAGAAGCACCTCGGTACGTGCACTTCTGGAGTCAACGTCCCCGGCGTGCCGGGCAGGTGGACCAGTCCTACCTGAGCCAGTGGTGGCCCGTGCGGTTCGAGGTCGATGGCGAGGCGTTCGGGTCCGCCGAGCAGTACATGATGTGGCGCAAGGCCCGGCTCTTCGGCGATGACGTCTCAGCCCGGGCCATCCTGGAGGCGCGGTCCGCGGCCCACGCCAAGGCCCTGGGCCGCGGGGTTCGCGACTTCGACGATGACGTCTGGCTGAAGCATCGCTGGGAGGTCGTCGTCGCAGGTTCGGTGGCGAAGTTCCGCGCCGCCGACGCCATCGGCGCCTACCTGCGCTCCACCCGCGAACGGGTCCTGGCGGAAGCTTCGCCGGTCGACAAGATCTGGGGCATCGGGCTCGCCGCGAACTCACCGGACGCTGCACTCCCTCACCGTTGGCCGGGAACGAACCTGCTGGGGTTCGCCCTCATGGAGGCACGAGGAGTCGTCTGACGGCAACCGGTGCCAGGATCATCGCGTGGATCGATCGCTGACGGACCGGGAACGTGAGGTCCTCGACGCACTCCTGTCGGTCGACTTCGAGGGCGTCGAGAGGCTGCGCGACGAGGCGAGGTCAGCCCGTGTCGTCGGCCGCTGTGCCTGCGGGTGTCCTTCGATCGACTTCCGCCAGGGCGGCGGCATGGAGATCCTGGTGAACGGCGGAGTCGTCGGTTCTTTCGACGGGCACTTCCTCTACTCGCTCGACGGCCACCTAGGAGGCATCGAATGGGTCTCCGGTGGGGACGACCCGACCGAGCTTCCCGAGCCCGGCCGTCTTCACATCACGCGTGCCGAACCCGGTCCGTGAGCCACAGGGGCGGACCTTGCCTCTGCCCGCGTGACGTTCGCCCGAGACGCGAGATCGACCCGGGCGTCCGAGATCGACCCTCGGAGGGTCGACGTCGGGACGCTCGGGTCGATCTCGCGGGTCAGGGGCGGTCCTCACGCAGCACGACGACGTCGGTCGGGGCGAGGCGGAGCGTCTCGCCGTGCTCGACGCGGCGGCCCGTGAGCAGGTCGGTGCCCGACGCGTGGGCGGCGACCTCGACCGTCTCCTGGGCGTGGTTGAGGACGAACGCGGTGCGCTCGCCGTCGCGCTCGCGCACGGCGAGCTCGAGGTCGGGGACGTCGGCGTAGGGCCCGACGAGCCCGTGCCGGTCGAGCACGCGGCGCACGACCCACGAGACACCCGGCTCGTCGAGCGCGGTGGCGACGTACCAGGCCTCGCCGGGGACGCCGTCGGTCCCCCCGACGCGGTGCCGCGTCACGGCCGGGGTGCCGGCGTAGAACTCAGCGCCGTACGTCGCGACGACCTCGGTGCCCTGCGGCACCAGGATCTCGAACACGAGCTCGCCGCCCACGACGAGCGGCGCCTCCCCGCTGCCCGGCGTCCCGGCGGCACCGGCGACGTCGTCGAGGTCGGGGTCGTGCAGCGCGACCGGGTTCACGACGCCCGGCTCGGCGGAGTCCGTCTCCTCGACACGGATCCCGAACAGCGGGCCGAGCGGACCGGGCGCGTCCAGGAGGAACGCGTTGTCGTCCTCGTCGACCCGGCCTGCCCAGAACGACGACAGCACGGTGCCGCCCCTCGCGGCCACGCCCTCCAGACGCGCGGCGACGTCGCCCTTCAGCAGGTGCAGCATGGGCGCGACGACGACGTCGTACCGCGACAGGTCGGCGGTCACGGGCACGACGTCCACGTCGGCGTTCGCCTGCCAGAGCGCGCGGTAGTACGCGAGCACCGTGTCGACGTAGCGCGCGCGACGATTGAAGCCGTCCGTCATCTCGGCGGCCCACCACGAGTCCCAGTCGAACAGCAGCGCGACGCGCGCCGGGGTCCGGGCGCCGAGGACGGCGTCGCCGAGACCGCGCAGCTCGCCGCCGAGAGCGGCGATCTCGCGGAAGCTGCGCGTGTCGCGCCGGCCCGCGTGGTCCAGCATGGCGCCGTGGTACTTCTCGCACGCGCCCTTGGACTGCCGCATCTGGAAGTAGAGGACGGCGTCGGCGCCGTGCGCGACGGCCTGCCACGACCACAGGCGCAGCACGCCCGGGCGCTTCACGGGGTTGACGTCGCGCGAGGCGGTGATGGTCGGCGTCTGCTCCATGACCCAGAACGGCGCGCCGTCCTTGAGCCCGCGCATGAGGTCGTGCGCGAGCGCCATGCGCGCGTGCTCGCGCTGCCCGGGCGGGTAGTTGTCCCACGACGCGAAGTCGAGGTCGTCCGCCCAGCGGTGGTAGTCGAGGGGCCGGAACATGCCCATGAAGTTCGTCGTGACGGGCGTCGTCGCGTCGTGCTCGCGGATGCGGGCCTTCTCGTCACGGAAATTCTGACGCATCGCGTCGGTCATGAAGCGGCGGTAGTCGAGCGTGATGCCCTGGAACGCGGTGTGGTCGGGCCCGCGCCAGTGCTCGGTGAGCTTGTTCGGCGGCACGACCTGGTCCCAGTCGGAGAACAGGTGCGACCAGAACGTCGCGTTCCACGCCTCGTTGAGGCGCTCGATCGTGCCGTACCGCTCGCGCAGCCACCCGCGGAAGGCGACGGCGCAGCGCTCGCACCAGCAGCCGCCGTCGTACCCGCCGTACTCGTTGCCCACGTGCCACGCGACGAGGCCGGGCGTGCCGGCGTAGCGCTCGGCGATGCGGCCCGCGAGCTCGGCGGACAGGCGGCGGTAGACGGGCGAGCTGGGGCACGCGTTGTGCCGCTGCCCGTACGCGTGCGCGCGGCCCTCGAAGTCGGTCCGGTTCACCTCGGGGTAGGCGTGCGCGAGCCACGGGGGCAGCGCCCCGGTCGACGTCGCGAGCACGATCTGGCGCCCGCCCTCGACGGCGCGCGCCACGATCTCGTCGAGGCGCGTGAAGTCGTAGGTGTCCTCGGCGGGCTGGAGGTAGGACCACCCGAAGACGGCGAGCGTCACCGTGTCGATCGACGCCTCGTCGAACGCGGCGTAGTCGTCCTCCCACACGGCGCGGGGCCACTGCTCGGGGTTGTAGTCGCCCCCGTAGAGGATCTTCTCGGTCGCGGGCAGACGGGCGGGGGTCATGACGGGGACGGCTCCTCGGGTGGACGGGTCGGGGGTCAGACGGTCGTGAAGCGGGCGCGGACGTCGTCGAGCATCCGCCGGTCGTTGCGGTACCAGCACCACACCCACACGCCGCCGACGAGGGCGAGGACGCCGTCCGTGGCGAACCAGGCGACGCCGGCCGCGGCGACGAGCAGCGAGACGACGCCGAGGCTCACGAGCGGCATCCGGCCGAGGTAGTGGGCGGCGAGGCGGGCGACGTCGCGCGTGCGGAACGAGAAGAGGGTCGCGATCGCGACCGCGTGCAGCCCCCACACGAGCGCGAGCACCGCGATCACGACGAGCACGGCCGCGTACGTCGGGCCGACGCCGGCGGCCGAGGCGTTCGCGAGCACGACCCCGACGACCGCGAGCACCCCGAGTGCGGGCGCCCACACGCGCAGCGCGTCGAGCGCCCCGCGGCGGTAGCCGCGCACGAAGGTGCGGGCGGGCGCGACCTCGTCGTCGGACTCGCGCGCCCGGACGGCGTACAGGGCGGCGGACAGCGCGGGTCCGAGCGGGAGGGCCGCGAGCGCCGCGAGCGGCACGTTGGACGCCGTGCGGTCGAGCAGCAGGAGCAGGGCGAGCGTCGGCAGCGCCGCGAGCGCGAGCAAGGCCGTGACGACGACGTACCAGTAGACGAGCGCCGTCGCGCGCCCGAGCGTCCCCTGGCCGAGCGCGCCCGGCAGCGGCGATCCCGTGCTCCTCCCCGTGCCAGACGGCGGAGCGGGCCGGGACACGTCGCTCACCGTGCGCTCTCCCGGCCGATGGTCCGGCCGAGGATCCGGTCGTCGTCGAGCCACGCGGGCGTCTCGTCGCGGACGGGGTCGATCTCGACGAGCGTCACCTCGTGCCGCGCGAGCGTGAGCGCGAGGTCCACGCGGCCGTCCACGACGGGGAGGGACGTGGTCGAGCGGGCGGGTTCCGCGGCCTCGTGGAGGAGGTCGAGCTGGCGCGCCGTCGGCGACGCGGGGCGGCCGAGGTGCTGCCACGCGGTGAACGCGTTGCCGTCGGTCTCGTTCACGACGCTGCGGTGCGCGGACGCGCGCTGCGGGGCGCCACCGCCACCCGGCGCCCCGACGGGGACGGAGAGCCGCAGCTCGTGCCGCTCGGGCTCGGCCGGGTCGTCGGTCCCGCCGACGGGCTGCCACGCGAGCACGGTGACCCGGCCCGTCGCGTCGCGCGTCACGAGGTGGTCGGCGCCGCGAGCGAGCACGTCGGGGCCCATGCGCGCCATGAACGTGTAGAGGTGGTAGGTGGGCTTGCGCACCTGGCGGTGGGCGAGCATGCCGAACCCGCCGTGGAAGATCGCGGTGGGGATGTTCTCCTCCTCGAAGACGTCGCAGAACGTCCAGTAGGAGAACGAGTCCACCACGTCGCCGCCGGCGGCGAGCACGGGCGCGAGGGCGGCCGCGTTGTACGCGGTGTCGTGCACCGGGTTGTCGGGGCGGTAGCTCGTGTTGAACTCGGTGACGTGCGCGGGCAGCCCCTCCAGCCGGGTCCCGGCGAGGAGCTCGCGCGGGCGCGCGAACTGGTCGAGCAGGTCGGTCGGGTGGCGCAGGGTCTGGTAGACGCCGAACGGGACGTGCTGCGCGGGGCCGGTCGTGTACGCGTGGAAGGACACGAAGTCGCACGGCAGGTCGCGGGCGGCGACGGCGTCGGCGAACGGCGCCCACCAGTCGTCGGCACCGGGCGAGATCGCCGGGCCGCCCACCTGGAGGTCGGCGTCGACGTCCTTCACGGCGTGCGCGGTCGCCTCGTACAGGCGGAGGTAGGCCTCCTGGTCGGCGCCCTCCCAGAAGTTCACGAGGTTGGGCTCGTTCCACACCTCGACCGGCCACGTCCGGACCTCGTCGATCCCGTAGCGGTCGACCAGGTGGCGCAGCACCGCGGTCACGAGGGCGGCCCACTCGCGGTGGTCGCGCGGCGGCGTGACGTTGCCCTTCCACCAGAACACCGTCTGGTCGCCCGACGCGAGGCCGGACGGCATGAACCCGAGCTCGAGGAACGGCTTGACCCCGAGCGCGAGGTAGGCGTCGACGACCTGGTCGACGTAGGTGAAGGCGTACCGGGTGCCCTGGTGCCCCGCGACGTCGTACGGGCGGTGGACCCCGACGTCGTCGGACAGCAGGCCGTGGCCGCGGATGTACCGGAAGCCGATCTCGGCCTGCGCGAGGGCGAGCGACTCCTGGTAGTCCTGGCGCAGCGCGAGGTTGAACCGGCCCGTGCCCACGCACGTGCGCCACGCGTCGGACAGGACGGCGACGGGCTCGGACGGGACGACGGTGGGTGTCACGGGTGATGCTCCAGCGGGGAGGGGTGGTGCGGTGGGTGCTGCGGGCGGCGGACCGCCGTCGCCCGGTGGGGCGACCGGGCGACGGCGGGGCCGTGGTGGCGGGTGCCAGGGGCACCCGCCGGAGGACGTCAGCCCGCGGAGCGGGTGAGCGCCGCGTTGTAGGTGTCGATGAGCTGCGTACCGCCGAGCCCGTCGATCTCGGACACGTAGGCGTCCCACTCGCTCAGCGGGCGCTGACCCGTGACGAAGCCCGCGGTCGCCGCCATCACGGCGTCCTTGATCTGCGTGTCCAGGAGCGACGTCTGCTCGAGCTCGAGCTCGTCGAGGCTCGCGGCCGGCTTGACCGGCAGCATCTCCTTGCGCTCGAGCACGGCGTCGGTCCACGCCTTCGTCTCGTCGGTCATCACGGACTGGAGCAGCTCCTTCGAGGAACCGTTGGCGAGCAGGAACACGCCGTTGCTGTACCCGAAGTCGGCGTTGAGCTTCTTCGGCGCGTCGGGGTTGAGCGCGTTCCAGCCGATGTCGGCCGGGAGCGTGCGCGTGCCGCCCTCGTTCGTGTACGTCTCGCCCTCGACGCCCCACTGGGCGAACTCGATGCCCTCGTCGGAGTAGTACAGCCAGTCGACGAACTGGAGCAGGGCCTTGAAGTACGGCTTCTCGGCCGCCTCGCTCGAGATCATGAGGCCGGACGACAGCCGGCTCCCGGCGAGCATCCCGCCGAACGGCCCGTCGGGCAGCACGATCATGCGCAGCGTGACGTCCTTGCCCGCCTCCGCCAGCTTGCTGCGGTAGGCCGTGATCTCCTGCGTGTTGCCGGAGATCGCGGCGGCCTCGCCGTTGACGAACTTCTGGATCGCCTGGTCGTCGTTCTGCGTGATCTCGGGGTCGAGCAGGCCGTCGGAGGTCAGGCCGGCGACGTACGTGATCATGTCCTTGTACGCGTCGGTCGTGCCGGTGAGCTGGAACTCGCCGGACTCCTCGTCGAACCACGTGTTGGAGTAGCCCCAGCCACCCTCGGTGCCGTAGTTCGGGGCGATGTACTGGAGCATCGCGCCGAGCGGCTGCGTGTCGGTCCAGCGGTCGGTCATCGCGTACGACAGCTCGGGGTTCGCGGCCTTGACCGCGGCGAGCTGCTCCGCGAACTCGTCCCAGGTCTCCGGCTCCTCGGTGATGCCGGCCTTCTGGAACAGGTCGTCGTTGACGACGACCGAGTACTGCACGTCGGGGATCTCGCGCAGGCCCGGGAGGAGGTAGTACTTGCCGTCCGCCTGGCGCTTGGCGTCGAGCTCCTCGCCGAGGCCCCACTTCTCCACCTTGTCGGCGAAGTTCGGGAGGTACTCGAGGTAGTCGGAGACGGGCAGGATCGCCCCGCCGGAGACGAACTGGACCTCCTGGCCGGGGTAGGTCACCGGGATGAGGTCGGAGGCGTCGCCGGCGCCGATGAGCAGCGCCTTCTTGTTGTCCCAGTCGGCCAGCGGGACGTCGGTCCGCGTGAAGGTGACGTTCTGGTTGGCCTCCAGGTTCTGGAAGATCGACCAGTCCTCCTTCACCGGGTAGTTCGGGTGGTCGCGGTACATCAGCGAGAAGTCGACCGGCTCCGTGGCCTTGAAGGTCGTGCCGACCTCGAAGTCCTCCATGGCGCCGACGGAGTGCTCGGCGTCGATCGTGACGGCGCCACCCCCCTCCACGGGGTCGGGCGTGTCGCCACCCCCGCCGCTGCACGCGGTCAGGACCAGGGCCAGGGTGGTCGCGGTCGCCACCGTGGCGGCCGGGATCCGGATCGTTCTCATCTCTCTCCTCGGGTTCGAGCTTCGTCGCTCTGACGTCGCTGAGGTGCGGGTGGTGCGGTGGGGTGGTGCGGGTGGCGCGTGGCGGCTCAGCCCTTGACGGAGCCGAGCATCACGCCGGAGACGAAGTACTTCTGCACGAACGGGTACAGGCAGACGATGGGCAGGACGGTGAGCAGCATCGTCACGGACTGGATGTTCGAGCCGATCTGGACCGCCTCCTGCGAGCCGGGCCCGGTCGCCGCGGCGATGAGGTTGCGCAGGTAGACGGTGACGGGGAAGAGCTCCTTCTTGTCGAGGTACAGGAACGCGCCGAACCACGAGTTCCAGATGCCCACCGCGTAGAAGAGCGTCATGGTCGCGATGACCGCCTTGGACAGCGGCAGCACGATGCGGCCGAAGATCCCGTACGTCGACAGCCCGTCGATCGCGGCCGCTTCCTCGAGCTCCGTCGGGAAGTTCTCGAAGAACGACTTCATGACGAGCAGGTTGAAGACGGAGATCGCGCCCGGCAGCACGACGGCCCACATCGTGTTCCGCATGCCCAGGACGTCCGCGACGAGGATGTAGTTCGGGATCAGGCCACCGCCGAAGAACATGGTGAACACCGCGATGCCGATGAACGCGTTGCGCCCCTTGAGGTGACGGCGGCTGATCGCGTAGGCGTACGTCGTGGTGAGCGCCATCGCGATGAGCGTGCCGACGACCGTGTAGACGACCGTGTTCTTGTAGTTGGTCCAGAACATGGCGTCGGAGAGCACGTACTGGAGCGTCTGGACGTTGAACCCGCGCGGCACGAGGTTGACGTTGCCCGCCGCGATCTGGCCCTCGGACGAGAACGCCTTCGCGACGAGGTTGACGAACGGGTAGAGCGTCACGACGCACACGACCGCGAGGACGAGGCCGTTGACCACGCGGAACGCGCGGTACCCGCCCGTGTCCTTGATCGTGCCGCCCTCGCGGCGGACGGCGGTGAGGTCCGGCGTCGCGGACAGGGGGTCGGTCACCACAGCGAGGCTCCAGTCAGGCGGCGCGAGACGGCGTTCGCGGAGAGGACGAGCACGAGCCCGATGAGGGCCTCGAACAGCCCGATCGCGGTCCCGTAGGAGAACTGCGCGGACTGGATGCCGACGCGGTACAGGTACGTCGAGATGACGTCGCCCGTGGAGTAGATCAGCGGGTTCTGCAGCAGCAGGACCTTCTCGAACCCGACCGCCATGAAGGAACCGATGTTGAGGATGAGGAGCACCATCATCGTGGGGCGGATGCCCGGCAGGGTGATGTGCCACGTCTGCTGCCACCGGTTGGCGCCGTCGATGCGCGCCGCCTCGTAGAGCTGGTCGTCGATCGTCGTGAGCGCCGCGAGGTAGAGGATCGTCCCCCACCCGACGGTCTGCCAGACCTCGGACGAGACGTAGATGGTGCGGAACCACTCGGGCTGCTGCATGAACGCGACCGGGTCTCCCCCGAACGCCTCGACGATCTGGTTGACCGTCCCGTTGACCGACGTGAGCTGGAGCACGAGGCCCGCGACGATGACGATCGACATGAAGTGCGGGAGGTAGGAGACCGTCTGCACGATCTTCTTGAACCGGCGCGACCGCAGCTCGTTGAGCAGGAGCGCGAAGACGATCGGCAGCGGGAAGCAGACCAGCAGCGTGAGGAGCCCGAGGATGACGGTGTTCCAGAACACCTGCCAGAACTGTGCGTTCTGGATGAACATCTCGAAGTAGCGGAAGCCGACCCACTCGTCGCCGAACACGCTCCCGCCCGGACGGAACCGGCGGAACGCGATGACGTTCCCCAGCATCGGCAGGTAGCGGAAGACCAGCAGGAACAGCACGGGCACCACGAGGAACGTGTACAGCCGCCAGTCCTTGCGCAGCGCGACGCGCCACGGGACGCTGCCGGCCTTGCGGCGCCGGGCGGCCCGGCGCGCGCGGCCGCCGCCGTCGCCCGCGGGCTCGCCGGGCCGCGCGTGCTCGGCCGCTGCGACGGCGCTCGCGACGGTGGTGGCCTCGCCGACGTCGACGGGGCCCTGGTCCAGGGTCATCCCACGCTCACCTCCTCGTGATCGTTCTCGCGGTGCGTACCCGGCGCGGCCGGGACGGTCGCGGGTCCGGAGACCCGCACGTCGGTGACGAGGCGGCGCGTGTGGTCGACCTCGCGCTCGGGCCCCACGAGGCGCAGCGGCAGCGTCGCGACGACGTCGGCGCTGGACCGCGAGACGCGCAGCTCGACGTCGCCCGGCTCCACGACCCGGCGCCCGTCGGCCCCGGTGAAGGACGTGAGGTCGGCCGGCACGACGAACGACACGGTCGCGGCCTGACCCGGGTCGAGCGCGACGCGCGCGTACCCGACGAGGCGCACGACGGGCCGCGTCACCTGGGCGACCGCGTCGTGCAGGTAGAGCTGCACGACGTCGGCGCCCGGGACGCTCCCGGTGTTGCGCACGGTGACCTCGACCCGGGCCTCGCCGTCGACCGGCCAGGGGGCCGGTCCGCCGGCCGTGGCGCCGACGACCTGCGCGTCCTCCCACGCGAACGTCGCGTAGGACAGGCCGTGGCCGAACGGGAAGGCGGGCGTCGGGTCGACGCTCGAGACGCCGGAGCGCAGGCCGAGCGGCGCCGAGAGGTAGGTCGCGGGCTGACCGCCGGGGTCGCGCGGGACGCTCACGGGCAGGCGGCCCGACGGCGACACCTCGCCGGCGAGCACCTCGGCCACCGCCCGGCCGCCGAGCTGGCCGGGGAAGAACGCCTGCACGACCGCCGCGGGCGGCGTCGGCTCGTCGAGGAACGCGCCCAGCGCGTAGGGCCGGCCGGTGAGGAGCAGCAGGACGACGGGCGTTCCCGTGGCGAGCAGCGTCCGCACGAGGTCCTCCTGGACGCCGGGCAGCCGCAGGTCGGCGGCGTCGCACCCCTCGCCCGAGGTCCCGCGCCCGAACAGCCCGGCCCGGTCCCCCACCGCCACGACGCACACGTCCGCGCCGCGCGCCGCCTCGACGGCTGCGGCGAACCCGCTCGTGTCCGACCCGGTCACGTCACAGCCCCGGGCGTGCACGACGTCGAAGCGCGACCCGAGCTCGGTGAGGACCGTCGGGATCTCGATCCCGGTCTCGACCTCGGGGTGCTGGGCGCCGACGTGCGCGGGGAAGGAGTAGCAGCCGAGCATCGCCATCGGGTCGTCCGCGAGCGGGCCGACGACGGCGAGGCGCGTCCCGGTCGCGAGCGGCAGCGCGCCGCCGTCGTCCGCGAGCAGCACGACCGCCTCGCGCGCGAGGCGCAGGGCGAGGTCGCGCCCCGGCGCGTCGTCGAGCACGAGGCCCGCGCCGCCGCCGGGCACGGGCTCCCAGCCGGGGTCGAGGAGGCCGAGCTCGACCTTCTGCCGGAGCACGCGGTGCAGCGCCTCGTCGACGAGGGACTCCTCGACGTCGCCGCGGCGCACGGCCTCGGCGAGCGCCGGACCGAACGCGTCGACGGTGGGGAGCTCGACGTCCACGCCGGCGCGCAGCGCGAGGCGCGCGGCGTCCGTGCCGTCGGCGGCGACCTTGTGCAGCGTCTCGAGGAACCGGACCCCGAAGTAGTCGGCGACGACCGTGCCGTCGAAGCCCCACGTCTCGCGGAGCAGGCCGGTGAGGAGGCCCCGGTCGGCGGCCGACGGCATCCCGTCGACGTCCGTGTAGGCGTGCATGACGGAACGCGGCCGACCGTGGCGCACCGCGATCTCGAACGGCGGCAGGATGACGTCGGCGTACTCGCGCGGCCCCATCGCGACGGGCGCGAGGTTGCGGCCCGCGCGAGAGGCGGAGTACCCGGCGAAGTGCTTGAGCGTCGCGACGACGCCGGACGACTCGAGCCCGCGCACGTACGCGGCGCCGACCGTCCCGACGAGGTACGGGTCCTCGCCGACGGTCTCCTCGGTGCGGCCCCAGCGGTGGTCGCGCGTCACGTCGAGCACGGGCGCGAGCCCCTGGTGCACTCCCGCGGCCCGCATGCTCGCGCCGATGCGCGCGGCCATCGCCTCGACGAGCTCCGGGTCGAAGCTCGCGCCCCAGGACAGCGGGACGGGGTAGGCGGTCGCACGCCACGCGGCGAACCCGGCGAGACACTCCTCGTGCACCTGGGCAGGGATGCCGAAGCGGCTGGCGGCGACGAGGTCGCGCTGCGACCGCTCCAGGGAGCGGGCCCCGGCCTCGGGGCTGACCGGCGCGGTGCCGTAGGGGCGCGTGAGCTGACCGAGCCCGTGCTCGATGACGGACTCCCACGTGGGGACGTGGCCCGTCATGTCGGCCTGGTGCGGCGCGACGCCCCCGCCGGAGGCGTCCGCGCCGACCCACACGCCGACGAGCTGGGCGAGCTTCTCCTCCAGGGTCATCGCTGCGGCGAGCGCCCGGGCACGCTCGGCGGCGCCCCGCCGCACGTCGCGCCACGGCTCCGTGGTCGTGGCCTCGTGCCGCTCAGGGGCGGCCGGGGTCGTCTGCGTCGTCAATCGTGGTCCTCGGGTCGGTCACGTCGTCGTGCCTCGCCCGGTGTCCCGGGCGTCCACGGCATCGTGGTCTTCGAAAGTATCGGTAACGGTTCCGATACCCGTTGGTCCGGGACGCTAGACCGACGGCGGACGCGTCGTCAAGCGAGACTCGGGTCACAGTTCGATGACGACGGCTTGCGAGGCCTTCCTCGCCAAGAGGCGCGGGATACCAGCGAAGATCACCCGTCTCGGCAACGGACGAGCGCCACGCACAAGTGCTACGGTTCGACTCGAAAGTTGCGACCAGCACGAGGAGCGCCATGCCAGCGCAGGACCGGGGTGCCGCCACGGGTGGCCCCGCGACCATCGCGTCCATCGCCGCAGAGGCCGGCGTGTCCGTGCCCACGGTGTCCAAGGTGCTCAACGGCCGGCCCGACGTCGCGGCGTCCACCCGCGCGCGCGTCGAGGCCGCGCTCGAACGCCACCAGTACCGACGCCGGCGGTCCGCCCCCGCGACGCCGACGCCCCTGATCGACCTCGTGTTCCACCAGCTCGACTCCGCGTGGTCGATCGAGATCATCCGGGGCGTCGAGGAGGCGGCGGCCGCCGCGAAGGTCGGCGTGGTGCTCTCCGAGCTCGGCGGCGAGCACCGGCCACCCCAGGACTGGCTCGACGGCGTCCTCGCGCGCCGCCCCCTCGGGGTCCTCCTCGTCCTGTCGAGCCTCGACCAGTCCCAGCGGCACCAGCTCGAGTCCCGCTCCATCCCGTTCGTCGTGGTCGACACCGAGGGCGAGCAGCCCGCCGGCGTCCCGACGGTGGGGTCCAACAACTGGAGCGGCGGGCTCTCCGCGACCCGCCACCTCCTGGGCCTCGGCCACCGTCGCGTCGCGATCATCTCGGGACCGTCGGACGTGCTGTGCAGCCGCGCCCGCATCGACGGCTACCGCAGCGCGCACGACGAGGCGGGGATCGTCGTCGACCCCGGGCTCGTGCGCTACGGCGATTTCTACGTGGACGGCGGGTACGAGCACGGCAAGGCGCTGCTCTCGCTCCCGGACCGCCCGACGGCGATCTTCGCCGGGTCGGACATGCAGGCGCTCGGCGTCCTGCGGGCCGCGCGCGAGCTCGGCCTGCGGATCCCCGAGGACCTGTCGGTCGTCGGCTACGACGACCTGCCGCTGGCCGGCTGGATCGGCCCGGAGCTGACCACCGTGCACCAGCCGCTGCACGAGATGGCGGGGACGGCGACGCGCATGCTGCTCGACCTCGCACGGGGCGGCCGGCCCATGAACCAGCGCCTCGACCTCGCGACCGAGCTCGTCGTCCGCGAGAGCACGGCGCCGCCGCAGACCTGACGCTCCACCCTCATTTGCGCGACCCTGTCACCGCTGTCGCGTTTGTCCCACGATGTAAAACGTTATCGATAACGATTGCCACATCCTCAGTGTGTGACTAGCGTCACTCGCGCACGTTGTTCGCGCTGGTGGACCAACGGAGGTCCACCCCGGGAGGAAGAGGATCGACGATGACCCGAGCACTACCCTTGCGCAGCACGAACGGCGGGAGGTCGGCCGCCCTGGCCGCCCTCGTGGCCGTGCTCATCACCACCGGTGTCGGTGTGGGCTCCGCCCAGGCGGCCGGCTCCACCCTCGAGGCCGCGGCCGCCGAGTCCGGCCGCTACTTCGGCACCGCCCTCGCGGCCGGCAGGCTGTCCGACTCGACGTACTCGACCATCGCGAACCGCGAGTTCGACATGATCACGGCCGAGAACGAGATGAAGATGGACGCGACGGAGCCGTCGCAGAACAGCTTCAACTACTCCCAGGGCGACCAGATCGTCAGCTGGGCGACGAGCCGTGGCAAGCAGGTCCGCGGGCACGCCCTCGCGTGGCACTCGCAGCAGCCGGGCTGGATGCAGAACATGTCGGGCTCCGCGCTCCGCCAGGCGATGCTCAACCACGTGACGCAGGTCGCGACGCACTACCGCGGCAAGATCTACGCGTGGGACGTCGTGAACGAGGCGTTCGCCGACGGCGGCTCGGGCGCGCGCCGCGACTCGAACCTGCAGCGCACCGGCAACGACTGGATCGAGGCGGCGTTCCGCGCGGCCCGCGCCGCCGACCCCGGCGCCAAGCTCTGCTACAACGACTACAACACCGACAACTGGAGCCACGCGAAGACGCAGGCCGTCTACTCTATGGTCCGCGACTTCAAGGCGCGGGGGGTGCCGATCGACTGCGTCGGCTTCCAGGCCCACTTCAACTCGGGCAACCCGGTCCCGAGCAACTACCACACCACGCTCCAGAACTTCGCCGACCTGGGCGTCGACGTGCAGATCACCGAGCTCGACATCGAGGGCTCCGGCTCCTCCCAGGCCGAGCAGTACCGCGGCGTGGTCCAGGCATGCATGGCCGTGTCGCGCTGCACCGGCATCACCGTCTGGGGCGTGCGGGACACCGACTCGTGGCGCGCGTCCGGCACCCCGCTGCTGTTCGACGGCAACGGCACCAAGAAGGCCGCCTACACCGCCGTGCTCGACCAGCTCAACAGCGGCGGCGGGACCCCCGGCGGCCCCGGGGAGAACCCGGGCGGAGACGGCTCCTGCACGGTGACCGTCACGCGGGGCGACTCGTGGGGCGACCGCTTCAACACGACCTTCCAGGTCTCGGGCGCGTCCGACTGGACCGTGACCATCCGCACCGGCTCCGGCCAGAGCCTGCAGAACTCCTGGAACGCCGCCGTCACCGGCACGAGCGGCACCCTCACCGCGACACCGAACGGCAACGGCGACGCGTTCGGGATCACCTTGTACTCGAACGGCAACACCACGCTCCCGACGGCCACCTGTGCGTCGGCCTCCGGAGGCGGAGGCGAGACCTGCACCGTGACCGTGACGCGGGGCGACTCCTGGGGCGACCGCTTCAACACGACCTTCCAGGTCTCGGGCGCGTCCGACTGGACCGTGACCATCCGCACCGGCTCCGGCCAGAGCCTGCAGAACTCCTGGAACGCCGCCGTCACCGGCACGAGCGGCACCCTCACCGCGACACCGAACGGCAACGGCGACGCCTTCGGCATCACGCTGTACTCGAACGGCAACACCACGCTCCCGACGGCCACCTGCTCGGCCTGACGGGGCGCCGGGGTGGCGGGACCGTCCGTCCCGCCACCCTGGCGGAGTCCCGGCGGAGGCCCGGAGGACAGCGTGTTCGCACGCCGCTCCAGGCCCGACCGTGACCGGGCCGCGACGCCGCCGCACCGGAGGTCGCTCAGAGCCCCGTCTCGGCGTAGAAGCCCTCGATGTGGGCGCGGACCTGACGCGCGGCGCGCTCACCGTCGCCCGCGGCCACGGCCTCCAGGACCGAGCGGTGCTCGGCGCGCAGGCGCGCCGCCGTCCGCTCCCACGAGGGCAGGGTCGCGCTCCCCGCGGCGACGTACGACTCGATCGCGCCGCGCAGCCCGGTCATGACCGCCTCGACGAGCGGGTTGCCCGCGAGCCGCACGAGCAGCACGTGGAACGACGCGTCGAGCTCGCGGAACTCCTCGGCCGCGAGCGCCCGGTCGTCCATGCGGTCGAGCAGCGCGCGCGCCGCGGCGAGCGCCTCGGCGACCTCGGGCGTGCCCGGCCCCGGGTCGGCCCCCCGCTCGCCGGTGCCCTGCGCGGCGACGACCCGCTCGGCTGCCGCGCCGGCGGCCCACGTCTCGAGGAGCACGCGCGTCTGGACCACGTCGCGCACGGCGAGCGTCCCCGACGCGACGTGCAGCCGCACGGCCGCCCCGAGGCCGGCGGCGGGCCGGTCGACGACGGTCGCCCCGGCGTCGGGCCCAGACCCGACGGCCGTGCGCACGATGCCCATGGCCTCGAGGACGCGGATCGCCTCCCGCACGGAGGGGCGCGAGACGCCCAGCTCCTCGGCGAGCGCGCGCTCGGCCGGGAGCCGCTCGCCGAGCGCCCAGCGACCCGTGGCGAGGTCCGCCTCGATGCGGGCGAGGACGCGTTCGTGGGTGCGCACCCGCCCAGGGTAGGCGACCCCGGCACGCTGTGGTCAGACCACGCCGACCTCGTGGTCTACAGTGGAAGGACTGTGGTCAGACCACAGCCGCGGCGCCTCACCGCGGCGGTCTCGGCAGGCGGCGCGGACGCGGCCCGGCGAGACTGGACCGACTCGCCCTCCCCCGGAGCAACGATGCGCATAGCCCTCACCGCGACCTGCATCGGCGACGTGATGTTCCCCCAGGCACCGCGCGCCACCGCCCTCCTCCTCGAGCGCCTCGGCCACGAGGTGTTCTTCCCCGAGCGGCAGGCCTGCTGCGGCCAGATGCACGTCAACACGGGGTACCTCGACGAGGCGGTGCCCGTCGTGCGCAACCACGTCGAGGCGTTCTCCCCCGTGCTCGACGGCGAGTGGGACGCGGTCGTCGTCCCGTCCGGGTCGTGCACCGGGTCCGTGCGGCACCAGCAGGGCATGGTCTGCCGGCGCGCCGGCCTCGATGACCTCGCGCGCACCGCCGACGCGGTCGCCGCGAAGACGTACGAGCTGTCCGAGCTGCTCGTCGACGTGCTCGGCGTGACCGACGTGGGCGCCTACTTCCCCCACCGGGTCACCTACCACCCGACGTGCCACTCGCTGCGCATGCTCCACGTCGGCGACAAGCCGCTGCGGCTCCTGCGGGCGGTCGAGGGGATCGACCTCGTCGAGCTGCCCGCGGCGGAGGCGTGCTGCGGGTTCGGCGGCACGTTCGCGCTGAAGAACGCCGAGACCTCGACCGCGATGCTCGCCGACAAGATGACGCACGTGAAGGCGACGGGCGCCGAGGTCCTCACCGCGGGCGACGCGTCGTGCCTCATGCACATCGGCGGCGGGCTCTCGCGCATCCGCGCGGGTGTCCGCACGCTCCACCTCGCGGAGATCCTCGCGTCCACCAAGGACGCGCCCGCCCCCGCCGGGGTCGGTCCGTCGACGCGCGGGGGTGCCCGGTGAGCCGCACGTTCCTCGGCCTGCCCGTGCGGCGCGGTGCGCGCACCCTGCCCGACGACGTCGCGCACCCCGGCGGGCACGGCACCTCCGCGGGTGCGGGGGCGGCGTCGGACGCGTTCGGCGACGTGCCGCACCCCGACGCGCCGCTGCGCTGGGGCGGGTCGTTCCCCGACGCGGCGCGCGAGGCCCTCCAGAACACGCAGCTCCGCCGCAACCTCGCGCACGCGACGTCGACCATCCGGGCCAAGCGCGCGGCCGTCGTCGGCGAGGTGCCGGACTGGGAGGCGCTGCGCGACGCGGGCTCCGCGATCAAGACCGACGTCATGGCGCGCCTGCCCGAGCTCCTCGAGGAGCTGGAGCGGAACGTCGTGGCGCGCGGCGGCGTCGTGCACTGGGCGCGCGACGCCGACGAGGCGAACCGGATCGTCGCGGACCTGGTCACGGCGAAGGGCGTCGACGAGGTCGTCAAGGTGAAGTCGATGGCGACGCAGGAGATCGGGCTCAACGAGGCGCTCGCCGCCGAGGGGATCGCGGCGTACGAGACGGACCTCGCGGAGCTCATCGTGCAGCTCGCCGACGACATGCCGTCGCACATCCTCGTGCCGGCGATCCACCGCAACCGTGCGGAGATCCGCGAGATCTTCCTCGCGCGCATGGGTGACGCCCCGCCCGAGCTGTCCGACGTCCCGCGCGAGCTCGCGATGGCCGCGCGCGCCCACCTGCGCCGCAAGTTCCTCTCGGCGAAGGTCGCGATCAGCGGCGCGAACTTCGGCGTCGCGGACACGGGGACGCTGACCGTCGTCGAGTCCGAGGGCAACGGCCGTATGTGCCTCACGCTCCCCGAGACGCTCATCACGGTCATGGGGATCGAGAAGGTCGTGCCGACGTACACCGACCTGGAGGTGTTCCTCCAGCTCCTGCCGCGCTCGTCCACGGGCGAGCGCATGAACCCGTACACGTCCCTGTGGACGGGCGTCACGCCCGGCGACGGACCGCAGGAGTTCCACCTCGTCCTGCTCGACAACGGCCGCACGGACGTCCTCGCCGACGAGGTCGGGCGGGCCGCGCTGCACTGCATCCGCTGCTCCGCGTGCCTCAACGTGTGCCCGGTGTACGAGCGCGTCGGGGGTCACGCGTACGGGTCGGTGTACCCCGGCCCGATCGGCGCGATCCTCACGCCGCAGCTCACGAAGTCCTCCGGCGGCCTCTCCGGCCACCACGACCCGAACGCGTCCCTCCCCTACGCCTCGACGCTGTGCGGCGCGTGCTACGAGGTGTGCCCCGTGAAGATCGACATCCCGTCGATCCTCGTCGAGCTCCGGGCGCGCGAGGTCGACGCCGACCGCGGCCGTCCCACGGGGTGGGGCGCCGCGATGAAGGCGGCCTCGTTCGTCATGTCCGACGCGCGGCGGTTCGAGCTCGCGGAGAAGGCGGCGGGGGTCGGGCGCCTGGTCGCCGGTCCGAAGGGCCGGATCTCGACCCTCCCGCCGCCCGCGTCCGCCTGGACCCGCTCGCGCGACCTCCCGGCCCCCGCGAAGCAGACCTTCCGCGACTGGTGGCGCGACCGCCCCGCCC